>NZ_JBFUBW010000011.1:0-221089 GCF_056405555.1 Variovorax sp. P1_G12
CCTTGGCGACCGACATCAAGGTGTACTTCTGCGACCCTCAGAACCCGTGGCAGCGCGGAACCAACGAGAATACGAATGGCCTGCTGAGGCAGTACCTTCCCAAGGGCATCGATGTCTCGACCTACTCACAAGCCAAGCTCAACGCGTTGGCGCGCAGGTTGAACGAGCGACCCAGGAAGACTCTCGACTTCCAAACACCGGCTGAGATGTTCAGTCAGATCGTTGCATCGATCGGTTGAATCTGCAGCCGACAGACGACCTTGATCCCTACATCCTGGCCCAGATTCGGGCCTAGTAGGTGCTTGCCCCGCCAAGCCGCATTTCCGCGGGGAACCGCCCGCAGCAACGGCCTCAAGGCGTTTCCGCCCCCCGATCTCGGCGGCGCCGACTTCGCCGCGCTGGCGGCCCGGCGCCGGCCTGAGCCTTCGTGATTCGCGAAGCCTCGCGCCCGCCACAAACGAATTGTTCTCCTCGGCCCACGCGTCAAGAATCGCGAAGCCGAACCCGCCAAGGAGACATTTCTTGAAGATCATCCGCGTCAGCGCCACGCCGCTGAACATCCCGGTCACCATCGACGTGCTGGGCCTCGACAAAAAGACCTCGCTGTCGCTCTGCCTGACCGAGATCGAGACCGACACCGGCCTCGTCGGCCATGGCATGACCGCCATCACCGAAGAGGAAATCATCGCCGCCGCGGTGCGCGAAGTGGCCGGACCGGCGCTGATCGGCGAAGACCCGATGGCCACCGAGCGGCTCTGGGAAAAGCTCTACTGGCTGCTGTCGCCGCGCGGGCAGACCGGCTACGCCAGCCATGCCATCGCCGCACTCGACATCGCGCTGTGGGACCTCAAGGCCAAGGCGCTCGGCCAGCCGCTGTGGCGCCTGCTGGGCGGCGCGCGCTCGCGGGTCCCGGTCTACGCGACCTTCGGCTTCGGCTTCTTCGAGCGCGACGAGCTCGCCGCGGCCGCGAAGCTCTGGGTGTCGCAGGGCTTCCGGCGCCTCAAGATGACCGTCGGCGGCCATGCGCTGGCGCGCCGCGACGAGCCGCGGCCGATCGACGAAGTGATCGACGAAGACGTGCGCCGCGTGGCGGCGGTGCGCGAGGCCGCGGGCCCCGACGTGAAGCTCTACGTGGACGCCAACTGCGGCCTCGACCTGTTCCATGCGAGCGACCTGGCACGGCGCATCGAGCCCTACGGCATCAGCTTCTTCGAGGAGCCGCTGACGCAGAACGACGTGCGCCAGATGGCGCAGCTGCGCACGCGCACCACGATCCCGCTCGCCTGCGGCCAGAACGAGGGCCTGTCGTTCCGCTTTCGCGACCTGCTGGTGAACCAGGCGGCCGACGTGCTGCAGCCCAACGTGACCATCTCGGGCGGCTATTCGCAGTGCCTGAAGATCGCCGGCATGGCGCAGGCCTTCAACGTGCCGATCGACAACGGCGGGGCCTGGCCCTTCCACAACATGCACCTGCATGCGGGCGTCGCCAACGGCGGGATGGTCGAATACCACTACGTGGCGGTGAAGATGCTCGAGCAGATCTTCGACGGCCTGCCGGTGCCCGACCAGGGCTGGCTCACGCTGCCCGAGACGCCGGGGCTGGGCTTCGCGCCCAATGCGGACCGGGTGCGCGAACTGGCGAAACTCCCGACCTCGCACGGCAAGGGCAAAGCCTGAAGCGCCCGCACAAGCATCGGGTTAGAAAGAACAACGGAGACACGATGAAACAGAGACAACAAGCGATTCGGCCCTCACGCCGGCATGCACTGCGTACGGGAACCCTGGCACTGGCCCTCGCCCTGGCGGGCGCATTCGGCACGACCGCCGCCTGGGCGCAGAAGTACCCCGACAAGCCGATCCGCCTCGTGGTCGGCTACTCGGCGGGCGGCGGTGTCGATGCGGCGGCGCGGATCCTGAGCGCGCGCCTGCCGGCGGTGCTCGGCCAGCAGGTGGTGGTCGAGAACCGCGCCGGCGCCACCGGCATGATCGCGGCCGACCTGGTCGCCAAGGCGGCGCCCGACGGCTACACGCTGATGATGGGCGACAGCGCGATGCTGATTGCCAAGCTGCTGCAGCCGAAGATCGCGATCGATCCGCTGACCAGCTTCAAGCCGGTGGCCGGCGCCTTCGTCTCGCCGCTGATGATCGTCACGGGCAACGACTTCCCGGCCCGCACGCCGGCCGAGCTGGTGACCGAACTCAAGACCCATCCGGGCCGCTATTCCTTTGCGACCTCGGGCGTCGGCACCGTGCAGCACCTGGGCTTCGAGATGCTCAAGCAGGCCACCGGCAGCTTCGTGGTGCACGTGCCCTACCGCGGCGCCGCGCAGATCGTGCCCGACGTGGTCGGCGGGCAGGTGCCGATCGGCGTCGTCAGCGCCACGGCCGGCATGGCGCAAGCCAAGGCCGGCAAGCTGCGCGCGCTGGCGTTGATGAACACCGCGCGGCTCGAAGCCGCGGACGGCGTGGCGCCGCTGGCCGATGCGCTGCCGGGCTTCGATGTCGCGCCGCGCCTCTTCCTGCTGGCGCCGGCCGGCACGCCGGACGAGATCGTCGACAAGCTCGCGGCCGCGGTGAAGACCGTGCTCGACACCCCCGAGGCCGCCACCGCGGCCGCCGCCCAAGGCACCTTGCGGGCCTTCGCCACGCCCGCGCAGCTGCGCAAGGAACTGGTCGACGAGAACGCGCGCTGGAAACGCATCATCACCGAGCAGCGCATCGTCGCGGAAGGGACCTGACCATGGCGCAACCCCACCTGGGCCTGATCGTGCCGCCTGCCGCCGGCGCGGTGCCGGTGGACGGCCCGCTGTTGTACGGCGAGCGCATCCGCTTCAGCGCGCGCGGGCTCGGCCTGGGCGAGATCTCGACGCGCGGCTACACCGAGGTGATCGATTCGGTGATCGAGAAGGCCGTCGAGCTCGCCGCCCTCGGCGTCGGCGCCGTCTCGCTCATGGGCACCTCGCTGAGCTTCTTCCGCGGCGCTGCCTTCAACCGGCAGCTGCAGGCCGAAATGGCGCGCGCCACCGGCCTGCCCTGCAGCACGATGAGCGATGCCATCGTCGGCGGCCTGCGCAGCCTGGGCGTGCGGCGGGTCGCGGTGGCCACCGCCTACATCGACGAGGTCAACCTGCAGCTGCGCCGCTACCTGCAGGACAGCGACTTCGAGCCGCTGGCCTTGCAGGGGCTGTCGATTTCCGACGTGCAGGCGGTCGGCGCCGTGCCGACCCAGGTGCTGGTCGACCTGTGCACGACGGTCTTCGAGGCCAGCCCGGGCGCCGACGGCATCCTGATCTCGTGCGGCGGGCTGGTCACGCTCGACGCGGTGCGCGAAGTCGAGGCACGGCACGGCGTGCCCGTGGTCTCGAGCTCGCCCGCGGGCTTCCGGGAGCTGGTGCGCAGTGCCGGTCTGGATGCGCGCTCGCCAGGCCACGGGCGCCTGTTCGCCTGAGCGAGGCGGATCGATGCGCCGGCGGCGCGCAGCACGCTCTGTGCCTTGCGCCCGCTGAAATCACCGATGCGTTGCGAAGCAAGCGACGACACTTTCGGATCATTCACATCCCTCCTTCCGAACGGTCTCAGTTCGTTCTGCAATCGCTCGCGGTGAAATGGCTGTGCTCACGCCACACCCATGCAGGAAAGGAGATCCGCTGCCACCCCCAGAGCACCGAGCGAACAATGCCGCGCCTCAGGGCGGGATGTCCTGCAGTTCCAGAACATCCATCTGAGGCAAAAAGACGAGCCCCGAAGGTGCGTCAACACCAACGAGGCTCTGACCACAACGTGCACACACCTTGGAAGGAAACGCACATCATGGCTACTTCGAATCATAGTCAACCCTCCAGCATCGCCATCGCCGTCTACGGCGGGACGGTGCAGGTCTTCGTGGACTCCCGTAACGGCCCGGCCCACCGGGTCACCCTCGACGCAACGAGATCGAACCGCCGCCGCCCGGCGGCCCAGCGACCCGGACTTCCTGGTATCGCGCCCAGGCATGGCCTCGCATCGATGCTCGATCGCGCCTTGCCGCGCGCCGAGCCGTCCAGCGCCGAGGTGGCAGGCGGCGCATTCATCGCCACCCACTCGCCCTTCCAGGTGTTTGTCGAGCTGGCGAAGGTCGTTGGCTCGGCCCGGAGCGAGATCCTGATCGTCGATCCCTATGTCAACGCGACGGCCCTGACGGACATCGCGATCTCCGCGCGGGAAGGCGTTCAAATCCGCATCCTCGGCGATCGCGCCGGGAGCAAGTCGAGCCTCGCGCCAGCAGTCAGTCGCTGGCAGGCGCAGTACAAGGCATCGCGCCCCCTGGAAGTCCGCCTCGCACGCGACAGGTCGCTGCACGACCGCCTGCTGCTGATCGATCGTGCGGAGGTCTGGAACCTGTCCCAGTCGATCGCGGACTTTGCGAAGAAATCACCCGCATCGATTGAACGCAGCAGCGCCGCCATTGCGAAGGAGAAGGCGGCTGCGTACCTCGACCTTTGGAAGGCCGCTGCGTCATTTCCCTGATCTCCTGGCGGAGCTTGCTGACGCGCGCCATCTTTCAGATGGGGCGCATTCAAGACGCTCGCCGACACAGTTCGCAATGCCCATGGCCTCGATCTCGCCCGCGGGCCACCGGCCGCCGGCTACTTGAGCAACAGCCCCGGTAGCCACAGCGACAGCCCCGGCCAGTAGGTCACGACCGCCAGAAAGCCCAGCATCGCCAGCAGCCAGGGCCAGACCGCCACGGTGAGCTCGGCGATGCCCATCTTCGTGATCCCGCTGGCCACGTAGAGGTTCAGGCCGACCGGCGGATGGCACATGCCGACCTCCATGTTGACCACCATCATGATGCCGAAGTGCACCGGATCGATGCCCAGCTGCATCGCCACCGGGAACAGGATCGGCGCCAGGATCAGCACGATCGACGAGGGCTCCATGAAGTTGCCCGCCACCAGCAGCACCAGGTTGCAGACCAGCAGGAAGCCGATCGGCCCCAGGCCCTGCGCGATCATCCAGTGGCCCAGGTCTTGCGGGATGTTCTCGTTGGCCAGGATGAACGAGAACATCACCGCATTGGTGATGATGTAGAGCAGCATCGCGCTCATGTTGGCGGAGTTCAGCAGCACCCGCGGCACGTCCTTCAGGCCCAGGTCCTTGTAGACGAAGACCGCGACCACGAAGGCATACACCGCGCTCATCGCGGCCGCCTCGGTGGGCGTGAAGATGCCGGTGTAGATGCCGCCCATCACGACCACGATCAGCAGCAGGCCCCAGATCGCCTCCCGAAAGGCCTTGAGGCGCACCGCCCAGCCCATCTTCGGCAAGCGTGGGTAATCGTTCTTCCAGGCCCGGTACCAGGTCACGACGCCGAGCAGCAGCGCCAGCGCGATGCCGGGCACCACGCCGGCCATGAACAGCGCGCTGATCGAGGTGTTGGTGGCCACCGCATACATCACCATCACGATCGACGGCGGGATCAGGATGCCGAGCGCGCCCGAAGTGGCGATCACGCCGGCGCCGAAGCGCTTTGGAAAGCCGGCCGCGACCATCGCCGGCAGCAGGATCGAGCCGATCGCCACCACCGTGGCCGGGCTCGACCCCGACACCGCGGCGAACAGCGCGCAGGCCAGCACGCCACCCAGGCCCAGGCCGCCGTGCCAGTGGCCGACCATCGCCGAGGCGAAGTGGATCATCCGCCTGGCCACCCCGCCATGGGTCAGGAAGTTGCCGGCCAGGATGAAGAACGGGATCGCCATGATCTCGAACTTCTCGATGCCGGTGAACAGCTTCAGCGCCACTGCCTCGAGCGGCACCTCGGTCATGGTGAACAGAAAAGTCAGCACCGTCAGTCCGAGCGCGATCGAGATCGGCATGCCGCTGAGCATCAGCAGCACCAGCAGGGAGAAGATGATCAGGCTGTTCATGGCCGCGCCTCCAGGGCCGGCGTGCCGGCAGCGTCCAGGCCTTCGACATGGCCGTGGTCGTGGCGCGGCAGTTCGCCGGTCCGCCAGAACGTCACGGCCACTTGCAGGAAGCGAAAGCACATCAGGAACGACCCCAGCGGGATCGCCAGGTAGGCGAGCCAGCTCGGCAGCTCCAGGTCGGGCGTGGTCTGGTCGCTCTGCGCCAGGCCCCAGACCAGCCGCGCGCCGAGCGCCCCGACCACCGCGGTGAACAGGGCGCCGGCGAACAGGCCGAACAGCACGAACCGGCGCCGCATCGGCACCTCGAGGCGGTTGATCAGCACATCCACGCCGACATGGATGCCGGTGCGCACGCCATAGGCGGCGCCGAACTTGGCCATCCAGACGAACATGAAGATGCACAGCTCCTGGGCCCAGCCCAGGTGGACCTGCAGCAGCCAGTCCTGCAGGCCGGCCATGGGCAATCCCGCCAGATAGCGGTGGACCACGGCGACGAAGATCAGCAGGGTCGCGCCGCCCATGAGGCTGGCGATCAGCCACTCCTCGAGCTTGTTGAGTACGTTCATCGTGCCTCCGAAAAGTGCTTCAGAGGTTCACGAGGTTCCGAGCGCTTTGTGGATGTCCTGGATCAGCTCCGGGCCCACGCGCGAGGCCATGGCCTGGTGCACCGGCTTGAGCTGCGCGATCCAGGCCGCCCGTTCTTGCGGCGTGAGCGCATGCAGCCTGATCCTGCCGCTGGCCTGCATCGCGGCGATCGCGTCGTCGTTGTCCTTTTGCGAGATGGTGTCGTTGCGCTCGGTGGCCTCCTTCATGGCCACCTCGAGCGCGCTGCGGATGTCGGCCGGCAGCGCATCCCAGAACTTCTTGTTGACGATCACGCCATAGCCGATATAGCCATGGTCGGTGAGCGCGCCATGGGCCTGCACCTCGTGCGTCTTCTGCGTGTAGATGTTGGACGGCGTGTTCTCGGTGCCGTCGACCACGCCGGTCTGCAGCGCCTGGTAGACCTCGGAGAAGGCCATCACCTGCGGGATCGCGCCGAGCGCGCGCATCTGCGCCTCGAGCACCTTGGACGACTGGATGCGCAGCTTCAGGCCCTTCATGTCGCCGGGCCGCCGGACGGCCTTGTTGGCGGTCATGATCTTGAAGCCGTTGTCCCAGTAGGCCAGCCCCTTGAAGCCCTTGGGCTCCAGCCGGGCCAGCAGCCGGGTGCCGATCGGCCCGGTGGTGATGGTGCGCAGCGCCGCCTTGTCCGGAAAGATGTAGGGCAGGTCGAAGACCTCGAACTCCTTGACGCCCAGCGGCCCGAACTTGGCGAGCGATGGCGCCAGCATCTGCACGGCCCCGAGTTGCAGCGCCTCGAGTTCTTCCTTGTCCTTGTAGAGCTGGCTGTTCGGATAGACCTCGACCTTGACCCGGCCCCGGGTCAGTTCGGCGGCCCGTTTCGCGAAGTAATCGGCCGCGGCCCCCTTGGGCGTGTTGGGCGCCACCACGTGGCTGAACTTGAGGACGATCGGCGCCGGCTGTGCGAACACCCTCGGGACTGCGAATGCGGACGCGCCGACCCATACGGCACGCCGAGTCATGGAATGGCTCATGAATGTCTCCCTGTCTTGTTTTTCGATCTGCGACCCGCTGCGCCGTTTTTTTTTGACGCACTCCGTGTCGCTCCCCCTTGCGGTGCTTCAGCGTGACGCTGCGCGCAGCACCGCCTGCGCCTTGAGGACCACCGGCCGGTCGACCATCTTGCCGTCGACCGCGACCGGCGCTCCCCCACTTGCGGCATCGGCCGCAAGAACCCGTTTCGCCCAGGCGACGCGTTCAGGCACGGGCGAGAAGCCCTGGTTGACCGACGCCACCTGCTTCGGATGAATGCACAGCTTGGCGCCGAAGCCGAGGGCGCGCGCCCGGCGCGCCTCGGCCTCGAGACGCGAACTCTGGTCGATCGCCGTGCTGACGCCATCCACCGGCGCCTGCAGCCCCGCCAGGCGCGAGGCCAGCACGATCTGCGAGCGGTAGAAGAGAAGCTCGTGGCCGTCGCCCTCGTCGTCCGCCTCGATGTCGAGGTCGGCCTGGAAGTCGATTGAGCCGAACACCAGGCGCTGCACGTGCATCGCGCTAGCGATGCCGGCCAGGCGATCGATGCCGCGCGCGGTCTCGATCAGCGGCCACAAGGCCGCGGCCGGCAGCGCGGTGGCGATCGCCCGCAGCACGGCCGCATCCTCGGCCTTCGGCAGCATCAGCGCCTCGATGCCCGCGCGGGCGCACAGCTCGACATCGGCGGCGTGCCACGGGGTGTCGGCCGCATTGATGCGCACACCGATGACCGGCGCTGCAGCGCCATCGCGGCGCGCGGCCAGCCACTCGCCGACCTGGGCGCGCGCCTCGTCCTTGCGTTCCGGCGGCACGGCGTCCTCGAGGTCGAGGACAACCGCATCGGCGCCGCTGGCGCAGGCCTTGTCGAAGCGTGCGGGCTGGTGGCCCGGCACGAACAGCAGGCTGCGGGCAGGCGGACGCGGCGTCGAAGCGGAAGACATCCGGATCCCTCAGGCCAGCAAGCGCTTGACGCGCGGCGCTTCGGCCAGGTGCCAGATACGCTGACAAAGTGCCTTTGCTTCTTGGGGCGTAGCGGCCTCGCCGTACTGCGTGAGCCGCTTCATCTTGTCCTCGATCTCGGCGCGGCTCAGCGTGTTGCCGGGGTCGCCCTTGGGTTCGTCGACGCGGCCCGAGAAGCTGCGGCCGTCGGTGGTCGTGACGCTGACCTTGCCGATCCAGCGCGCGGGGTAGGCCGTGTCGACCTCGCGGTCGAGTTCCATCATCACCTTGTCGCGGAAGGCCGCGACCTCGGGCGCGAGGTAGTCGCGGTCGAACTCGGTCAGGCCCGCGCGGCCGTGCACCGCGATCAGCCCCAGCACCGTGCCCATCGAGAACTTGCCCTGGTGCACCGTGGCGGGCACCACCACGCGGCCCAGCACGTCGATGGCCCCCTGGTGCACATGGGTCACGACGCGCGCGATGTCGCCGTGCGTCAGGCGGTTGTCGGTCATCACCTGCAGCAGCGCATCGGCCGCCGGGTGCGTGTGGCGGCAGGAGGCGTGGTACTTGAACGAGGTTTCGGCCAGCGTCCAGCGGCTGCCCAGTCCATCGACCAGGCGCCCGGGATCGGCGTCGGTCGACATGCCGACGCCCAGGCCCTGCGCGCCTTCGAGCACGCGCTGCGCACCGGTGAAGCCATCCTTCGCGAGGTAGGCCGACATGAGGCCGCTGGCCGCGGCGTGCGCGCAATGCAGCTGCTTCGAATCGGCCGCGTCGCGCAGGAACTCCCAGACACCCGCCGACTGCGTGCCGGCCGAGCCGAAGGCATCCAGCATTTGGGCCGGCGACAGTTCGAGCAGCCGGCCCACCGCCGCTGCGGCGGCCAGCGTGCCCGCCGTGGCCGTGGTGTGGAAGGTGCGGTAGTGCGAGCGGCCGAGGAACTCGCCGACACGGATGCCGACTTCGTAGCCCGCCACCACGGCGGTCAGCAGCTGCGCGCCGCTCGCACCCAGCGCCTGGGCCGTCGCCAGCGCCGGCGCGAACACGACCGCCGCCGGATGGAACACGGAGCCGTTGTGCACGTCGTCCTGCTCCACGTAGTGCGAGGCCGCGGCATTGACCAGTGCCGCGAACAGCGGCGAGGTGGTGCGGCGCGAGATCAGCACCTCGCTGGGGCCGTCGGCGGGGCCCATCATCTCGGCGAAGCGCTGGATGCTGCGCACCGGACGCGCCGAGCGGGCCGCGAGCACGGAGCCGAGCCAGTCGAGCATCAGGTCCTCGGCGCGGCGCAGCACCGGATCGGGAATCTGGGCGAACGAGAGTTCGGCGGCGAAGGTGGCGAGGGTCTGGCTGGGGTGGTTGTTCATGGTGAGAGCCTGCTTGTTCATAAAGATCTGATCAGTTGAGGACAGAGCAAAAACTGCTGCGCAGTTTCTTGGTCTGTCCCGCAAGGTCTCAGATTGCACCTTCGGCATGCAATGCGGCGATGGCGGCGGCGTCGTAGCCGACCTCGGCCAGGATCGCATCGGTGTGCTGGCCGAGCGTCGGCACCGCATCCATGCGCGGATCCCACTCGCGCGGCATGCCGGGCGGCCAGAGCGCGGGGATTGCGCCGGCACCCGTACCGACGTCGGTCCAGCGATCGCGCGCCTGCAGTTGCGGGTGGTTCCACAGGTCCTGCATCGTGTTGACCTGCGCGTTGGCGATCTGCGCCGCGTCGAGCCGCTCGATGATGCCCGCCGCGGTGAACGCCGAGAAGGCCTGGACGATGATCTCGCGCAGCGCATCGCGCGAAGCGGTGCGCAGCGTGTTGGACGCGAATCGCGGGTCGGTCGCCAGGCCGGGCTGCTCGAGCACCTTCGCGCAGAACGCCTGCCACTCGCGCTCGTTCTGCAGCCCCAGCATCACCAGCTTGCCGTCGCCGGCGGCGAACGGCCCGTAGGGATAGATGGTGGCGTGCGCCGCGCCCGCGCGCGGCGGCGGCGGCGCGCCCTCGAAGGCGTAGTACATCGGGAAGCTCATCCACTCGGCCATGCTCTCGAGCATGGAGACATCGATGCGGCAGCCCTTGCCGGTCTTGCCGCGCTGCAGCAGCGCCGCCAGGATGTTGCTGTAGGCGTACATGCCGGCCGAGATGTCGGCGATCGAGCAGCCGGCCTTGGCCATCTCGTCGGGCGTGCCGGTGACCGACAGGAAGCCCGATTCGCTCTGGATCAGGAGGTCGTAGGCCTTCTTGTCGCGATAGGGTCCGGGCGCCGCCGCATCGTCGCCGTAGCCCGAGATGTCGCAGACGACCAGTCCCGGGTGCAGCGGCAACAAGGCCTCGAACGACAGGCCCAGCCGTGCCGCGGCGCCGGGCGCGAGGTTCTGCACCAGCACGTCGGCCTCGGCCACCAGGCGCTGCAGGATCTCCTGGCCCTGGGGGTGCTTCACGTCCAGGGTCAGGCTCTCCTTGGAACGGTTGGTCCAGACGAAATGCGAAGCCAGTCCGTGCACGCGCTGGTCGTAGGCGCGCGCGAAGTCGCCGCTGCCCGGCCGCTCGACCTTGATCACCCGGGCGCCGAGGTCGGCCAGTTGGCGGGTGCAGAACGGCGCCGCGATCGCGTGCTCGAGCGTGAGCACGGTGATGCCTTCGAGGGGTCGCATCAGAAGCTCCGGGGCAGCCCGAGCATGTGCTCGGCCACGTAGCTCAGGATCAGGTTGGTCGAGATCGGCGCCACCTGGTAGAGGCGGGTCTCGCGGAACTTGCGCTCGATGTCGTACTCGCAGGCGAAGCCGAAGCCGCCGTGGAACTGCAGGCAGGCATTGGCCGCTTCCCACGAGGCCTTGGCCGCGAGGTACTTCGCCATGTTGGCCTGGGCGCCGCAGGGCTCGTGCGCATCGAAGCGCCGGCAGGCCTCGTAGCGCATCAGGTCGGCGGCCTCGATCTCGATGAAGGCCTCGGCGATCGGGAACTGCACGCCCTGGTTCTGGCCGATCGGGCGACCGAACACGATGCGCTCCTTGGTGTAGGCCGTGACCTTGTCGATGAACCAGTAGCCGTCGCCGATGCATTCGGCCGCGATCAGCGTGCGCTCGGCGTTGAGGCCGTCGAGGATGTACTTGAAGCCCTGCCCTTCCTCGCCGACGAGGTTCTCGGCCGGGATCTCCAGATTCTCGAAGAACAGCTCGTTGGTCTCGTGGTTGACCATGTTCAGGATCGGCCGCACGGTGAGGCCGTGACCGATGGCCTCTCGCAGGTCGACGATGAAGATCGACATGCCTTCGGACTTCTTCTTCACATCGGCCAGCGGCGTGGTGCGCGCCAGCAGGATCATCAGGTCGGAGTGCTGGATGCGCGAGATCCAGACCTTCTGGCCATTGATGACGTAGCGGTCGCCCTTCTTCACGGCGGTGGTCTTGATCTTGGTGGTGTCGGTGCCGGTCGAGGGCTCGGTCACGCCCATCGACTGCAGGCGCAGCTCGCCGGACGCGATCTTCGGCAGGTACAGCCGCTTCTGCGCCTCGGAGCCATGGCGCAGCAAGGTGCCCATGTTGTACATCTGGCCGTGGCAGGCGCCGGAGTTGCCGCCGGCGCGGTTGATCTCCTCCATGATCACCGAAGCCTCGGTCAGGCCCAGGCCCGAGCCGCCGTACGCCTGCGGGATCAGCGCGGCCATCCAGCCGGCCTTGGTCAAGGCGTCGACGAACTCGGCCGGGTAGGCGCGCGCTTCGTCGACCTTGCGGAAGTACTCGTTGGGGAACTGGGCGCAGAGGTCGCGCACGGCGTCGCGGATGTCCTGGTGACGAGAAATGGAGGAAATCATGGGGCTCGTGAAGTTGATTGAAAGGGTCGGACGGCTCAGCCCAGGCGTGCAGTGGCCTGCATCAGCAGCGCGCCCTGCTCGTCCTCGGCCCACAGCACGGCCTTGCCATCGGCATCGGCCGCATGGCCGCGAACGCGCAGCAGGCGGCCACAGGTCAGCGGGCGCACGGCCTTGAAGCTGTAGGCCCGCACGCCGCGGCCCGGGTTGTGCTGCTGCGCCGCTTCGAGCAGCAGCGTGGCGATCAGCGGGCCGTGCACCACCAGGTCGTCGTAGCCTTCGACCTGGGTCACGTAGGGATGGTCGTAGTGGATGCGGTGGCTGTTGAAGGTGAGCGCCGAGTAGCGGAACAGCAGCGGCGCGTCGGGCCGGTGTTCGACGGTCCAGAGCGCATCGGCCGGCGGTGCCTGCGGCGGCGCCGATTCGCCGCGCTTGGCGGCTTCGCGGTAGACGATGTCGTGACGGTCGCGCAGCAGCAGCGTCGCGCCGGCATGCACCTCGTGTTCGACCTTGACGAAGACCAGCGCGCCGGCCTTGCCCTGCTTCAGGCTGACGTCGACCACCCGCGAGGTCTTGCGCGCGGGCGCCGCCAGCGGTACCGGGGCGAAGAACTCGAGCTGGCTGCCGGCCCACATGCGGCGCGGCAGCGGCACCGGCGGCAGGAAGCCGCCGCGCGCCGGATGGCCGTCGGGGCCGAGCCGGTTCTCGGGCGCGGTCGGCAGGAAATAGCACCAATGCCAAAGCGGCGGCAGTGCCCGGCCGGCCGGCCAGGGCTGATCTTCATTGCGCAAGGTCGCCGCGAGCGCGCTCGCGGTCCAGGGCGACATCAGGTCGTCGTGGGTCTCGCTGCGGCCGATCCAGCTGCGCAGGTGGTCGATGTCCAGGGCTTCTTCGGTCATGGCGGCGCTCGTTCGATGGAGTGGGTTGCCGCTCATTCCTGTCGCGGACCGCCGGCCTCGCGCTCGACCCGCTGCCAGATCTCGACGCCCATCGGGTCGTCGATCTCCTCCAGGATGTGGCCCACCAGGCCGATGGCGCGGGCCATCACACCGAAGCCGCGGATGATGCGCCACGGAAAGCCGAACTCGGAGGCGATCGCACCGATGGCGCCGGTGGCGTTGATCGGCAGCGACTTGCCCGACACCCGTTCGGCTTCCGCCTGCACCGCCTGCATCAGCGCCACGTAGTGGCCCGACAGGCCGTTCTCGGCCGCGATCTGGAACAGGCGCGGCGTGCGCGGGTCGATCGGCTTGTGCAGCGGGTGGCCCAGGCCCGGCACGATCTCCTTGCGCTCGCGGAAGGCGGCGACGATCTCGCGCGCCATGTCCTCGAGCGGCCGGGTCGGCTGGGTGCCGGGCGGGATCGCCTCGTACAGCATGCGGGCCGCGCCCTCGGTGCTGCCCACGAACACCGTGCCGAGCCCGCAGAGCCCGGCCGCCACCGCGGCCTGCAGCGCTTCCGGTGCGCCGGCATAGGTCAGGCGGGCGACCAGCGCGCTCGGCGTGATGCCGTGCTCGACCAGCGTGACCACGATGGCGTTGAAGGTCACGGACTCCTGCGGCGTCGGGATGCGGCCGGTGAGCTCGAGGAAGGCCATGTCGCCGAGGTTCAGGTGGCCGAGGATCTCGGACGGCAGGTCGCGCCCGCGCACCGTGATGCGGTCGGGCGTGCTGTGGCCGAGTTCGGTGTGCAGGGATTTCTTGATCTTGGTCATGGGTGGGCAGGCATTCAGCAAAACGGCAATGCTGCGAATCTAGTCCTTGGCGGCCGCCCTGGGTCAGTCATTGCCGAACCCTGCCTTTGGCAAAGGCGAATGCCGCTCGCGGGGTGCTTCTGGCACGCTTGCCCTCGCCCTCCACTGCTCACCCAAGCCCCCATGGACTCCGATTCCCTGTCAGCGATCCGCGAAGCGGCGCTGGACTATTTCACCCGCAGCGACAGCATCCGCCGCTGCCGCGCGCTGACCGAACCGCAGCCTGCGGGCGACCGCGCACGCGCCGCGGCCGCCGGCTGGGCCGAACTGGCGGAACTGGGCTGGCCCGGCATGCTGGCGCCCGAATCGGCCGGCGGCATGGCCCTCGACCTGGCGGGCGCGGCAGAGATCCTGCACGCCGCCGGCGAGCACGTGGCCCCCGAGCCGCTGCTGGCCGTGGCCGGCCTTGGCGCCCTGCTGCTGGCCCGCCTCGACGGCGCGCCCGCCGCAGCGCTGCTGGCCGCACTGGTGGCGGGCCGCAGCCTGCCCGCGTTGGCCTGGCAGGAGAGCGCCGGCGACCTGAGCGACGTACCGCTCGACTGCGGCTGCGAAGCCGGTCCGCAAGGCGGCGTGCTGCTGCAGGGCGAGAAGCAGATGGTGCTGCCCGGCGCGGCCGCCAGCGGCTGGCTGGTGTCGGCCCGCGGCGACGACGACACCGTGCTGCTGTGGGTGCCACGCGGCACCACCGGCGTGACCGAGACCCTGGTGCCGCTGGTGGACGGCGGCGAGGCCGCCACGCTGCGCTTCGATCGCGTGGCGCTGCCCGCCGGCGCCGTGCTGGCGCAGGGTCCGTCGGCGCGGGATGCGCTGCGGCATGCGCTCGCCGCGGGCCAGATCCTGCAGGCCGCCGAGCTGCTCGGCACCGGCCGGGCGATGCTCGAGCAGACGCTGGCCTACCTGCGCACCCGGACGCAGTTCGGCAAGCCGATCGGCGCGTTCCAGGCGCTGCAGCACCGCGCGGTCGACATGTTCATCCACCTCGAGATCGCGCGCGCGACGCTCGACGAGGTGCTGGCGCTGGCCGGCGATCCGGCCGGCGTCGCCATCGAACGGCTCGAGGCCGAGGCCAGCCGTGTCAATGCGCGTTGCACGGCGGCCGCGCTGCAGGCCTCGCGCTCGGCGGTGCAGTTGCACGGCGCGATCGGCTACACGCAGGAGTGCGACCTCAGCCTCTTCTACAAGCGCACGCTGCGGCTCTCGGCCTGGCTCGGCAATGTCACGGCGCACCAGCGCCGCTATGCCGCGCTGGCCGACGCCGGATCGCGCACCGACGAGGCCGCGGCCTGGCACGGCGAGTTTCCGCAGAGCGCCGACTGGAGCGCGATGCCGGAGGCCGAGTTCCGCCGCATGGTGCGCGCCTTCCTGCAGCAGCGCTATCCGGCCGCGCTGCGCTACCTGTCGCACCGCGCGCGCTGGAGCGAGATGCGCGAGTGGTATCTCACGCTGTCGGCGCAGCGCTGGGTCGCGCCGGCCTGGCCGCAGGCGCACGGCGGCATGGGCCTCGCGGCCGACAAGATGATCGCCTGGATCGAGGAGCTCGAGCAGCATGGCGTGGCGCGCGCGCCGGACCAGGGCATCGTGATGATCGGCCCCCTGCTGATCCAGCACGGCACGCCCGAGCAGCAGCAGCGCTTCCTGCCGCGCATCCTGGCCGGCGATCACGTCTGGTGCCAGGGCTATTCCGAACCCAACGCCGGCTCCGACCTCGCGGGCCTGCGCACCGAGGCCTTGCAGGCGCGCGATGCCGAGGGCGATCACTTCATCGTCAACGGCCAGAAGATCTGGACCACGCTGGCGCAGGACGCCAGCCACATCTTCCTGCTGGTGCGCACCGACCGCGAGGCCAAGAAGCAGGAAGGCATCAGCTTCCTGCTGTGCGACCTGCGCACGCCGGGCATCACCATCCGGCCCATCGACACGCTGGCCGGCGAACCCGAGTTCTGCGAGGTGTTCTTCGACCAGGTGCGGGTGCCGGCCGAGAACCTGGTGGGCAAGCTGCACGGCGGCTGGACCATCGCCAAGGCGCTGCTGGGCTTCGAGCGCATCTTCCTGGGCAGCCCCAAGCAGGCGCAGTACGCGCTGGGCCAGCTGGCGCGCCTGGCGCAGTCGCGGCGGCTGTTCGCGGATGCGGTGTTCGCGCAGCGCTACACGGCGCTCAAGCTCGACGTTGCGGATCTTTCCGCCGCCTATACAGGGTTTGCCAACCTCGTGAAGGCCGGCAAGCCATTGCCCGCCTCGGTCTCGCTGCTCAAGATCTGGGCCAGCGAAACCTATCACCGCATCGGCGCGCTGCTGGTCGAGGCCAGCGAAGAGCAAGGCGCCATCGCGGGCGACCAGGACCTCGATGGCCAGCCTTTCAACGCGCTGTCGCCGTTGATCGGATCGACCTCCGCCATGATCTACGGCGGCACCAACGAGATCCAGCGCAACATCCTCGCGCGGCAGGTCCTGAACCTGCCGGGCTGAGTTCCGCAAGCAAGAGCACACACAGGGAGACCAGACCATGAGCCAGCCGAAGACCGCATCGAACATCGACCTCTCGACCCCTCCTCTGCCCCGGCGGCGCACCTTGGCGCTGCTGGCCGGCACGGCGCTGTGGCCGTTGCTGGCGCCCGCGCAGACCGCCGGCTCCGCGCCGCTGCCGACGCTGGTCAAGCTGGTGGTCGGCTACACGCCCGGCGGTCCGGTCGACGGCGCCGCGCGCCTGCTCGCGCCTGCGCTGGCGCAGGAGCTGGGCACGCAGGTGATCGTGGAGAACCGGCCCGGCGCGGGCGGCTCGATGGGCGGCGATGTGGTCGCCAAGGCGGCGCCCGACGGCGCCACCCTGTTCTTCGGCGCCAGCCCGACGATCACGATCAACCCGAACGTGCAGCGCAAGATGGCCTTCGACCCGATGAAGGACCTGACGCCGATCGCGCCGCTGGTGGCCTACACCAACGTGCTGGTGGTCAACAAGGACCTGCCGGTGCGCACCGTGGCCGAGTTGCTGGCCTACGCCAAGGCCAATCCGCAGAAGGTGTTCTACGGCTCGGCGGGCGTCGGCTCCTCGAACCACCTGAGCGGTGCGCTGCTCGAGAAGATGACCGGCGCGCCGATGGCGCACGTGGCCTACAAGGGCAGCGCGCCGGCGCTGTCCGACGTCATGGGCGGCACGCTGGCGATGATGTTCGACATCATCGCCACCTCGCGGCCCTTCATCGAATCGGGCAAGGTGCGCGCGCTGGCAGTCACCTCGCGCCAGCGCAACCGCATGCTGCCCGAGGTGCCGACCATGATCGAATCCGGCGTTGCCGACTTCGACGTCGGCGGCTGGTTCGGCCTCTATGGGCCGGCCCGCATGGACCCGGCGCTGGTGGCGCGCATCAACGCGGCGGCCGTGAAGGTGCTGGCGCGCGAGGCGGTGGCGGCGCGGCTGCTCGACCAGGGCTACGAGGTCTGGTCCGGGGCGCCCGCGGTGCTCGACCAGAAGGGGCAATCCGACCGCAAGCTGTGGGCCACGGTGTCCAAGGGCATCGAGGCGGAATAGCGTGGTGCCGTCTCGAATCCACGAGCTGCTGGCGCTGCGTGCGGCGCAGACGCCCGATGCGATCTTCCTGCACGAGCCCGCCGGCAACACCTCGTACGCCGCGCTGCAAGCCATGGTCGACGCCGCCGCCGAAGACCTGCGCGGCGCCGGCGTGCGGCCCACCGACCGCGTGCTGCTGGTGGCCGAGAACTGCGCCGCGCACATCGCGCTGATCATGGCCTGCAGCCGCGTGGGCGCCTGGTCCTGCGGCGTCAACGCGCGCATGTCGCCGGGCGAGGTCGCCGCCATCGTCGAGCGTGCCGACGCCCGGCTCTGCTACTTCACGAGCGAGGTGTCATCCGCGGCGCTGCAGCATGCGCAGCAAGCCCACGCGGTGCCGAGCGCCCTGCCCGGCGTGCTGCGTTCGCCGCTGCGCGCCGGCGCCACCCCGGAGCCCGACGCGGCGCTGGCCGATACCGCGGCCATCATCTTCACCTCGGGCACGTCGGGCACGCCCAAGGGCGTGATGGTGTCGCATCGCGGCCTGCTGCACTTCGGCCGCGTGTCGGCGGCCTCGCGGGCCCTCACGGCCGACGACCGCGCCTACGCCTTCCTGCCGATGACGCACATCTTCGGGCTCGGGACGGTGCTGATGGCCTCGCTGAGCGGCGCGGCGTCGCTGGTGCTGCGCAGCAGCTTCTCGCCCGCGGACATGCTGCAGGCGCTGGCGCATGAAGGGGTGTCGAACCTGCAAGGTCCGCCCACCATGTACGCGCGGCTTCTGGCGCACGTGGAAGAGACGCGCGCGAAGCCGGCCTTCCCGCAGCTGCGCTACCTCTACACCGGCTCGGCACCGCTCGACCTGGCGCTCAAGCAGCGCGTCGAGACGATGTTCGGGCAACCGCTGCACTACGGCTACGGCTTGTCGGAATACGCCGGCTCGGTGTTCCTGACCCGGCGCGGCGTGGCGCGCGACGACACCTCGGCGGGCTACCTCGTCGACGGTGGCGACGCCCGCATCGTCACCTCGGGCGGCAGCGACGCCGCGCCCGGCGAGGTCGGCGAGATCTGGCTGCGTGGCGCCGGCTTGATGCTGGGCTACTTCCGAGATCCAGCCGCCACCGCGCAGGTCATGCGCCCCGGCGGCTGGTACGCGTCGGGGGATCTCGGCCGGCTCGATGCGGACGGTGCGCTGTTCGTCGTCGGTCGACTGAAAGAGATGATCATCCGCTCGGGCTTCAACGTGTACCCGGCCGAGGTCGAGGGTGTGTTGAATCGCTTTCCGGGCGTGCACCTGAGTGCCGTGGTGGGTGTGCCGGAGGCCGATGGCAACGAGGCGATTGCAGCCTTCGTCGAACTCGAGCCCGGCGCCGCGCTCGACCAGGGCGCCCTGCAAGCGCATCTGCGGCAGCATCTGTCGCCGTACAAGCGGCCGTCGCGCATCACGGTACTGGATGCGCTGCCGACCACGTCGACTGGGAAGATCCTCAAGCGGGCGCTGGCGCCGCCCGCTTGACGGCCTCGATCTCGATCGGATGCGGCTCGAACAGGGGGCGGAGTTAGCAGCGGCCGCTTACCAGTTCCACAGCGTGCCGTCGTGCTGCAGCCGGTTGACCGGCAGATAGGCGCGCTGGTAGGGGTACTTGGCCGCCAGGTCTTCGTCGATCTCCACCCCGTGGCCGGCCACGTCGCCCGGATACAGCATGCCGTCCTGGAAGGTGTAGGCATGCGGGAACACCGCGTCGGTCTCCGGGGTGTGGCGCATGTACTCCTGGATGCCGAAGTTCGGCACCCACAGGTCGAAGTGCAACGCCGCGCCCATGCACACGGGCGACAGGTCGGTCGCACCGTGGCAGCCGGTGCGAACCTGGTAGAGCGACGCCAGGTCCGCGATCCGGCGAAGCTGGGTGATGCCACCCGCATGGACCACCGTCGCGCGGATGTAGTCGATCAGCTGATTCTCGATCAGGCCCTTGCAGTCCCAGATGCTGTTGAAGATCTCGCCCACCGCCAGCGGCGTGGTGGTGTGCTGGCGGATCAGGCGGAAGGCGTCCTGGTTTTCGGCCGGCGTCGCGTCCTCCATCCAGAACAGGCGGTAGGGCTCCAGGTCCTTGCCCAGGCGGCCCGCCTCGATGGGCGTGAGGCGGTGGTGCACGTCGTGCAGCAGGTGATGCTCGAAGCCCAGCTTCTCGCGGATGCGCTCGAACAGCTTGGGCGTGTGCCGCAGGTACTTCTCGGTGGACCAGTCGTGTTCCGAGGGCAGGTCGGCATCGGCCGGCTCGTAGAACAGCGTGCCCTTGCCGACGCCATAGACCTTGTCCAGGCCCGGCACGCCGCTTTGCGCGCGGATGGCCTTGTAGCCGGCATCGGCATAGCGCAGCACTTCGTCCACGGTGTGCTCGATGTCGCTGCCGTTGGCATGCCCGTAGACCATCACGCCGGTGCGGCTCTTGCCGCCCAGCAGCTGATAGAGCGGCAGGCCCGCGGCCTTGGCCTTGATGTCCCACAGCGCCGTGTCGACCGCGGCGATGGCGCTCATGGTGACCGGGCCGCGCCGCCAGTAGGCGCCCTTGTAGAGAAACTGCCAGATGTCCTCGATCTGGTGCGCATCGCGCCCGATCAGGCAGGGAATGACATGGTCGGTGAGATAGGACGCGACCGACAGCTCGCGTCCGTTGAGCGTGGCATCGCCGATGCCGGTGAGACCTTCGTCGGTCTCGATCTTGAGGGTCACGAAGTTGCGGCCGGGGCTGCAGACGATGACGCGGGCGTTGGTGATCTTCATGGGAGCTTGCGTGTGTGGGGGGTGGATGTGTTCAGCCGTGCCAGCCGAGGTGGCCCAGGAAGTCTCGGGTGCGCTCGACCGTGGGGTTGTCGAAGATCTGCGAGGGCGGTCCCTGCTCGATGATGGCGCCGGACTCGAACACCACCACCCAGTCCGCCACGCGGCGCGCGAAGCCCATCTCGTGCGTGACCACGATCATGGTCATGCCCTCCTGCGCGAGCTTCTGCATCACGCTGAGCACTTCGCCGACGGTCTCGGGGTCGAGCGCGGAGGTGGGCTCGTCGAACAGCATCACCTCGGGCTCCATGGCCAGCGCGCGGGCGATGGCGACGCGCTGCTGCTGCCCGCCCGAGAGATTGGCCGGGTAGCTGGCGGCCTTGCTTCCGAGGCCCACTTTCTCCAGCAGGGCCTGGGCGCGCCGGCGGGCCTCGTCCTCGCGCATGCCGAGCACGGTGATGGGGCCCATCGCCACGTTGTCGAGCGCCGACTTGTGCGGGAACAGTTCGAAGCTCTGGAACACCATGCCCATGCGGCGGCGCACCTGGCGCACCTCGGACTCGCGCTTGGGCAGCGGCACGCCGTCGACCAGGACCTGGCCGCCGTCGATCGTCTCCAGCGCGTTGGTGCAGCGCAGGAGCGTGGACTTGCCCGACCCCGAGGGACCGATGAGGCACATGACCTCGCCCTTGTGCACCTGCAGCGACACGCCTTGCAGGGCGACGAAGTCGCCGTAGAGCTTGCGCACCTGGTCGTACACCAGCACCGGCGGCTGGTCGGCATTCTTGCGGGCCGCGGCAGCGGCGGCGACGGCATCGGTTTGGTTCATTCCTTCACTCCATAACGGCGGTGGATCCAGTCCACCAGCTTGGCCTGCGGGTAACCCATGAGCCAGTAGAGGGCGGCCATGGCGGTGAGCATCTCCAGCACGCGGAACGTCTGCGCGCGCACCTGCATGGCGCTGTAGGCCAGCTCGCTGACAGCGATCACCGAGACCAGCGAGGTGTCCTTGAACAGCGAGATCCAGGTGCTGGCGAGCACCGGCAGGATGCGGCGCGCCGCCTGCGGGATCACCACCTTGAACATCGCCTGCCGGCGCGACATGCCGATGGCCAGGGCCGCTTCCATTTGGCCCTTGCGGATCGAGTTGATGCCGGCGCGGAAAGTCTCGGCGTTGTAGGCCGACACGTTGCACACCAGCGCCACCAGCGCCGTGGTGAGCGGCGAGAACTGCACGTCGGCCGCCATGGGCATCACGTAGAACACCCAGTAGATGACCAGGATCAGCGGCAGGTTGCGGAAGAACTCCACGAAGGCCAGCGACAGATTGCTCAGCAGCCGGTTGGACGACAGGCGCATCAGCGCCAGCACGATGCCGCCCGGCACGGCCAGCAGCATGGTGACGACAGTGAGGCCCACGGTCAGCGCGGCGCCGTGCAGCAGGGCCTCGCGGTGCGTCCAGATGACGGACCAGTCGAATTGCATGATGTCCCCTCCCGCTCAGGAGCGGCCCAGGTGGGCCACCCGTTGGTAGAGGCGGTCCACGCCCCGGGTCACCGGGAACAGGATGCAGAAGAAGGCGACCATGACCGCGGTGAACACCTCCACCGGGCGGTAGCTCTGGCCGGCCACGGTCTCGGCGCTGTGCATCAGCTCGGGCACGGCGATCACGGTGGCGATGGCGGTGTCCTTGATGGCCATGGTGAGAATGGAGCCGAAGGCCGGCAACATCCGGATGGTGGCCTGCGGCAGCACCACCTTGCGCAGCAGCTGGGCCCGCGACATGCCCAGGGCCAGTGCGGCGCGTGTCTGGCCCGGTCGCACCGACTCGATGCCCGCGCGCATCACCTCGGCCGAGTAGGCGGCGATGTGCAGCGTCAGCGCCACCAGTGCGGCCCAGAAAGGCGGCAGCGTGACGCCCACCAGGATGGGAAAGGCGAAGTACATCCACACCAGCACCACCAGCACCGGGATGGCACGCATGGTGTCGATGTAGAACACCAGCAGCGGTCGCAGCCAGGGCGGCCCGTACAGGCGAAGCAGCGCGATGAAGAGGCCGGCCAGGATGCTGGTGACCGCGCTGACGATGCTCAGCGCGATCGTCACGCCCAGCCCGCTGGCGAAGAAGCGCCAGTTGTCGGCAATCGGGGAAAAGTCGAATTCCATGTCGTCTGCTACCTCGTTCAGAAGGTGACCATGACTTTCATGGCCCGATGCCGATCGGCCGCGAGCTCGAAGGCCTCGTGCACCTGCGCCACGGGCACGGCGGCCGTGAGCAGGGGCGACACGTCGAGCACGCCGCGCGCGAGGTAGTCCACCGACCAGGCGTACTCGTCCACGAAGCGGAAGGTGCCCACGTACGACAGGCTCTTGACCATGATCTGGCTGAAGGGACATCCCTCGCTGCTGCCGCCCAGCGTGCCGATCTGCACCACCGTGCCGCGCGGGCGCGTCACGCGGATGCAGTTGCCCAGCGCGCTGTAGTGGCCGGCCGCCTCGAAGCTCACGTCGACCTGGCCCTTGCCAGCGGCGAGCGCATCCAGGCCTTGCGGGTCCTTGGCGATGTTGATGGTCTCGGTCGCGCCCACCTGCGCGCATGCGGCCAGCGTGTGGTCCACGATGTCCACCGCAATCAGGCGGCTGGCACCCGCCAGCCTGGCGGCCATGAGCGTGAGCGCGCCGATCGGCCCGGCGCCCACCACCATCACGGTCTTGCCCAGCAGCGAGCCCGCGGCATGCACCGCGTGCAGCGCCACCGCCAGCGGCTCGCCGAAGGCGGCGATCTCGAAAGGCAGGTCCGCCGGCACCGGCATGCATTGAAAACCCTCGACGACGACCTGCTCGCGCATCGCGCCCTGCATGTGCGGCCAGCGGCTCGCACTGCCGAAGAAGTGCACGTTCTCGCAGTGGTTGGATGCGCCCATCCGGCAGAAGCGGCAAGTGCCGCAGGTGCGCGCGGGATCCAGGGCGACACGGTCGCCCGGCTTGACGTGCGCCACCTGCGCGCCCACTTCCAGCACCTGGCCGGCCGCCTCGTGCCCCGGCGTGAGCGGCGCGCGGATCACGAAGTCGCCCACGCGTCCGTGCTGGAAGTAGTGCAGGTCGGAGCCGCAGATGCCGACGGCCTTGACCGCCACCCGGACCTGCGTGGGAGAGATCGCTTCGGGCGCGAGATCGGCCACGCGCAAATCGCGCGCGCCGTGGATGGCACAGTTCAACATGGCGTTTCCTCGGAGCGGCGCGCTCGGGCTTACTTGAGATTCCTGGTCGCTTCGCGCTCTTCCTGCGAGAGCGCGGGCTGCATGCGTTGCGCGACGGCGCGCAGCCAGTCCAGATAGACCTTCTGGTCCTTGGCCACTCCCATGCCGGTTTCGAGCTGGAAGATCTTGCTGTCCTGGCAATCGTTCTCGGAGGGGAACACCGCCAGGCCCTTGACCTTCTTGCTGATGTTGGGCCAGAGCATGCGGTTGAGCGGTGCCGCATCGGAGCGGCCGGCCATCACTTCCTCGATCGGCGCCACCGACCCGGAGTTGGTCACGCCGCGCAGCTTGGCGTTGGCAAAGGTCTGCTTCATCAGCGGTTCTTCACCTGCGCCCGAGAAGTAGGCGAGCGTCATGTCCGGCTTGTTGAAGTCCTCGAGCGACTTGGCGGCGGTGAACTTCGGATTGTTGGCGCGGCCGAACATGCACACGCCGGTGTTGGAGAAGGTGACGAAGTCGATGATCTTGGCGCGCTCGGGCGTTTCGTTCAGCGGGCCGATCATGATGTCCATCTGGTTGGCCACCAGCGACGGCACCTTGGTTTCATGGCTGACCATCACCGGCTCGATCTTCACACCCAGCAGCTTGGCGAACTCGTTGCCCAGCGTCCAGGAAGGGCCCGACCACGGCTCGCCGCTGCCAGTCGTGTTCTGCGAGAGCCAGGGCGGGTTGTTGACCACGCCCACGCGCAGCACGCCGGCCTTGCGAATGGCGTCGATGCGCGCACTGGCGCCGGGCGGGGGTGGCGTCTGTGCCAGGGCCGCCGTGGCGGCGAATGCAAGCGCGACCGAGACGATGCCGCGCAGGGCGGTGCTGCCGAGTGTCTTCATGTGTGTCTCCCGTTCTGGAAAAAAATGGGTGAGGTATTCCCCAACGCCGCCACGCGGCGTTGATTGGCTTGTCTTGCGAGGTAGGTTGGGGTGGGCCCGGGCCCGTCAGGGCTGCTGAGCCTGGATCACGCGCGCTTCGTCGGCATCGAGCTTCGGCTTCACGGTCTTTGCGACCTGGCGCAGCCAGTCGAGGTAAGGCGCCTGGTTCTTGTCGATGGCCAGACCGACCGGCGATGCCTTCTCGGTGCTGTGCTGGCAGTTGTCGGCACTCGGCAGGACCGCGAGCCCCTTCACCTTGCGCTGCAGGCCGACCCACGGCACGCGGTTGATCGGTGCTGCATCGGCGCGGCGGGCCATGACTTCCTCGACCGGCGCCGTGGCGCCCGAACTGGCCACCGCGCGCAGGCGGGCCTTGGGAAAGCGCTCCTTGACCCAGTTCTCCTCGGCGCCGCCGGTGAAGTAGGCGATGGTCACCTCGGGATTGTTCAGGTCGTCGACCGATGTCGCCTTGGAGAAGCGCGCGTTGTCCGCCCGCCCGAACATGCAGATGCTGGTGCTCGAGTAAAGAACGAAGTCCACCACCTTGAGCCGCTCCGGCGTTTCGCCCAGCGGACTGAGCGTCATGTCGACCTGGTTGGCCGCCAGTACCGGCACCTTGGTCTCGTGCGACACGGCCACCGTGCGCAGCTTCACGCCGAGCAGGCGTGCGTATTCGTTGGCCAGCAGCCAGGCCGGGCCGCTCCAGGGCTCACCGGTGCCGCTGGTGTTCTCCAGCAGCCAGGGTGCGTTCTGCAGCACGCCCACGCGCAGTTCGCCCGACTTGCGGATGGCGTCGATGCGCGGGCTGACGCCTTGGGCCGGTGGTGTCTGCGCCATGGCAAGGAGGGGCACGGAGCTTGCGATGGCGACGGCGGCGCAGGCAAGGACGCGGCGCAGATTCGCACCGAGGTCAGGCTGAGAAATGGAATGCACGGGCTTGTCTCCTGCTGTTGACGGATGGACCTGGTCTTAGCGCCAGGCTTGGGTGAATTCGGTGATCACGCGCTCGATGTGCGCGCGCATCGCAGCACGCGAAGCATCCGCGTCGCGCGCGAGCAGCGCGTTGAAGATGCGCTGGTGGTCCGCATGCGAGGCCAGGCGCAGTTCGGGCGTGTGAAAGTGGTGCTCGATCTTGGTCCAGATCGGTCCCCGGGCCTGTGCCCAGAGGGCGGTGACCATCTGCATGAGCACGCTGTTGCCGGTGGATTCGGCAATGCGCACATGGAACAGGCGGTCAGCTTCGGCATTGGCCTCCTTGTTGTCCATCTGCTCGTGCATTTCGGTCAGCGCCGAGAAGATGCGGTCGAGGTCCGAGTCCTTGCGCACCTGCGCTGCCTGGCCGGCGATCTCGGCCTCGATCAGGCAGCGCGCGCGCAGAAGCTCGAAGGGGCCGGGCTCGGACGCAGGCATGAAGGGGGAGACGACCACGTTCCTGATTGGCGTCGGCGTCTGCGTGACGTACACGCCCGAGCCGCCGCGCACTTCGACCACGCCCTGGATTTCCAGGGAGATCGTTGCCTCGCGCACGGCGGTGCGGCTCACGTCGAAACGCTCCGCCAGCACGCGCTCTGCGGGAAGGCGTTCGCCGGGTTTGATCTCGCCGTGCTGGATGAGCTCCATGATCTGCGCGGCCAGACGCATGTAGGAGCGCTCCGCGACCTTGGAAGAGCCTTCGACCTGGGCGTTACCGGAAATGAGCTTGAGGTTCATGGCTGAAAGTGGTTGGACCAATTATTAGATTGGTGAGCCGTATGGCCCATAGTGGTTTACCAGAATAGGGATTGGTCTATCCAGAGATCTAATTCCCGTTTTCCATTCTGCCGCCTGCTTCCGCCCATGTCCCTCCCCTCTCTTGGATCTCGTCTTCTCGGCTCACTGCCCGCGCGCGCGCTCGACACGGGGGCCCAGGTGGTCTTACCAGATGTCGGGCGCGACAGCGCCCAGCCGGGTGTGGTGCATCTGGGCCTGGGCGCCTTTCATCGGGCGCACCAGGCGCTGGTCTACGAACGCCTGATCGCGGGCGGCGATCCGCGCTGGGGGGTGGTCGGCGTGGCCATGCGAAGCACGCAGCCCGCGGATGCACTGGCGGCGCAGGACGGCCTCTACGCGGTGCAGATCGCGGACGCCGCTTCGGTGCGCTGGCAGATCCCCGGCGCTCTGCTGCGCACCTGCGTCGCCGCGCGCGAGCGGCAGCAGGTCGTCGACGCCATGGCGGCGCCGCAGACCCGCTGGATCACCTTGACCGTGACTGAAAAGGGCTACACGCCGGATCTGGCGGCGCTGATCGTGGACGGCCTGGCGCAGCGCTTGAAGTCGGGCCTGCCCGGCGTGACCGTGGCCTCGTGCGACAACCTCTCGGACAACGGCCGCAAGCTGCAGGCGCTGTGCCTGTCGGATGCCGCCGCGCGAGACCCCGCGCTGGCCGCCTGGATCGAGGCGCAATGCGCATTCCCGAACAGCATGGTCGACCGCATCGTCCCCGCCGCCACCGACGCGCAGCGCGACGCGGCCGCGGCCGCGCTGGGGGTGGAGGACCGCGGCGCTCTGAGCACCGAGGCCTTCTGGGAATGGGTGATCGAGCGGCGCATGGCCGACCCATCGGACGCTGAACTGCTGGCCGGGGCCGGCGTGACGGTGGTGGAGGACGTCAAACCCTTCGAGGATGCCAAGCTGCGCATGCTCAACGGCAGCCACACGGCGCTGGCCATGATCGGAGCCGTGCAGGGTTGGGCCACCGTGGCCGACGGCATCGCGCAGCCCGGCGTGCGGCGCTTCGTGCACGCCTTCATGTCGCGCGTGGCCATGCCCAGCCTGAGCCGGCCCGGGCTGCCCGCCTACCGCGACGCGCTGATCGAGCGCTTTGCCAATCCGCACCTGCGTCACCGCGTGCACCAGATCGCGAGCGACAGTTCATTGAAGATCCCGCTGCGCTGGGGACCGCCGCTCGTCGATGCCCTGGCGGCGGGACGCGAGCTGGAGCCCCTGGCGCTGGCCTGCGCGGCCTGGATGCGCTACTTGCGCGGCGAAGACGAAGCCGGGCGTGCCTACGACATGTCGGACCCACAGGCGGCTGCCCTGCAGGCGATGGCCCGCCAGCATGCGGGTGATGCCGAAGGCACCGTGCGCGCGCTGCTGTCGGTCGCATCCATCTGGCCGTCCGGCTGTGCGGACGATGCGCGCTGGGCGCCGCGCGTGGTCCATTGGCTGCGTCGCATCGAGTCTGCCGGCCTGGCAGCGGCGCTCGACGACATCACGGCTTCACCTTGATCGTTTGCACCATGGCCTGTTCGGTGCGAAGCGTCGAGCTTGCCGTCTGGCTCCTCCGATCCTCGGTTTCGAGGCCTGGCAGCCGATCGTCGCACCCTGGCCAGAAGGAGGAGAGTCACACTGCGCCTTCTGCGCACTTCGTTGCCGTTTCGCTGGCGAACTGCTACAAGCGTTCCCTCCTCGTCGCGTCAAACGAAAGGGAACAGCATGATGTCCTGTATCAGGCGCCTCGGGCTGATGGTGGCCAGTCTCGCAGCGGCCCTGTCCCTCTTGCAGGCGTGCGCGCAGCCCATCGTTTCACAAACGCGGCCGTCCGGCGTTCAGCGCCTCTACATCCTGAACTGTGGCGAAGGCGTCGCGGGAGACATCTCGCGCTGGTCGCCGGGCGTCGATGTGGGCAAGTCGATGCCGTTCGCCGGCAGCTGCTACCTCATCAAGCACGCGCAGGGCTGGCTGCTGTGGGACACGGGCCTCGCCGACTCAGTCGCGGCCATGCCCGAGGGCTTGCGACCCTCGGATCCGCGCGCGATCACCTGGCACCTGCCGAAGAAGCTCGCGGCGCAGATTGACGAACTCGGGTTGTCGCCGTCGGACATCAAGTTCGTCGCGGTTTCTCATGGCCACCCCGATCACATCGGCAATGTCGACATGTTCCCGAACTCGATGCTGCTGGTGCAAAAAGCCGAATACGAGTCCCCGAACGGAAGCTCCCTTCGGGCCCGGCCCAGCACAACGGTGACCGCATTCGAAGGCGACCGCGACGTGTTCGGCGACGGCAGTGTCACCATCATCTCGACGCCCGGGCACACTGTGGGGCACCAATCGCTGGTCGTGAAGCTACCCCGAACCGGCGCAGTCCTGCTTTCCGGCGATGCCGTCCACTTCAAGGGCAACTGGGACCACAGACGCGTTCCCTCGATCAACTTCAACGCGGAGCAGACTGCCGCCTCGATGCAGCGGATCGCGAACATCATGGCCAGGGACAACGCCCAGCTCTGGATCAACCACGACAAGGCGCAGCGCGACGGACAGAAGCTGTCGCCCGCGTTCTACGAGTAGGGCGACATGGGCGCGTTCTCGTGCGCATGTTCCGGGCTCGACGTTCCCCGGGATCGCGAACGTCACCGCCGACTGCCCGGTCGCGAAGGACTGTGAATGGCCGTCACTTGCCCTTTGGCTTCATCGTGGTGACCTTGTGCACCGCACCATGCTTGTCGTAGGTCGTCCACGTTCCTACCTGAGCTCCAAGCTCGAAGTAGCCCGAGCGCATTCGAACGCCATCCTTGCGGAACCATTCCCAGTAGCCGCTCAACAAGCCGTCGACCATCTGGCCCCGCGCGCGGACCGTACCGTCCTTGAAGTACTCAACTCGTTCTTCCGGCACTGGCATCGGGCCTCCTAGGTCCGCTGATGGCCGTGCCTGACATGGGCAATGCGACGAGCAAGCAAGACTGCCGACGCGAGCATCAGCACAAGTCCGCTGATCGCTTCACACCAAATGGTGACATTCGTTGCGAACGTGTGCGCGGAGCAAAGGGCAAGGCTGTAGTGAGCGAGGCCATCAAGGCCCAATGCCCCGTACGCGCCGACAGCAAACACGCCCAACGCATGAAGACCGAGGCGAACGACGATGAGACCCGCAACACCCAGGCTGGTGACGGACAACCAAGCAAGGTATACGTACTCCCGGGTAAGCCAACTTGGCATGTTGGGATAGAAGGCGATGAACTCGGCGTTGTGGGCGAAGTGCGCCAGGCTTGCGACGAAATACACCGCGACCAGCACCCACATATGCGTGGGCAAAAGTGACCTCTTGTGCATGAAGTGCATGGTGTGCCAAGCGGAGAAGTTGAACGAAACCTGTGCCCCCGGGGGTCCGTTTGCGGGTGAACTGGGTGACCGTCTCGGAGGACCGCTCATGGGCCGAATTCTGAAGCAGATTCCCATGCGCTGCGCCTGTCCTTCGTCAGAGCATCTTTCGATAGACAATGAAACCCGATTTCTCGGCAACCTTGTCATAGAGCATCATCGCGGTGGCATTGGTCTCCTGGGTCTGCCAGTACACCCTCGGGGAACCGCCCGCCTTCGCCCGCCGATAGACTTCCTCGATGAGCGCGCGTGCGACGCCCCTCCCCCTGGCGGCTTTGACCGTATAAAGGTCCTGCAGGTAGCAGCTCGGCCCGAGCTGAGTCGTGCTTCGATGGAAAAGAAAGTGGGCCAGACCGAGAAGGCCCGATGAGCCTTCAGCCACCAGCGCATGCATGGGCTCGCCAACGTCGTGGAAGCGCGACCATGTCGTCCGTGTGATGTCGACCGGCAATGCCGTCGTTCCGCTTCGGCCGTAGAACGAGTTGTAGCCGTCCCAGAGGGGCAGCCAGGCATCGAAGTCGCTTTCAACGGCCGGGCGGATGCGGATTTGTTCGGGCATAGGAAGATGTGAACTTGGGTTTGGGGAGACCGCAAGGTTTACACGGCAGCCACCTCCACCATCCCCTCCTTCGCCGCCGCAGCAAAGCGCTCGTGGTCGGCCCGGGTCTGCACCGCATAGGCGGCCGCGAAGTTCACCAGCGCGTCGTCGAACACATCCGACTTGCCGAGGTAGCCGCTGATCATTGCCGCATCGCCCGACTTGGCGTGCGCCAGCGCCAGTGCCCAGCCGCAGAGCCGGCAGTATTCGACGAAGCCGCCCGGCGTGGTCCCGCCCGGCTCCAGGTCCATGCCGCCCTTCATGTCGCGCAGCTGCCGGATGTAGAAGTGCACGCCGTCGATCTCGCCCCAGCCCAGGAAGATGTCGGGCGAACCCTGGATCAGCCGCTGTCCCCGGACGACACGCTCGCCATGGTTGGCCGGGCCGTCGGCCGCGACAGGGCCGCCCGCGTAGCCCGCCAGCACCGAGGGCTGGGCCTCCTTGAGCTGCAGGAACAGCGGGTCGTCCTCGTCGCGCCCCTGCATCAGGACCATCCAGCAGCGGGTGCCGACGCTGCCCACGCCGACCACCTTCTGCGCGGCATCGACCACCCGGTAGCGCGACAGCAGAAGCCGGCGTTCGGGCGCCAGCGAATCGAGGTAGTGGGCCAGGCAATGGCCGATCGCCTCGCCCACCGGACGGCCCATCGAGGTCAGGGGCGAACGCACGATGAAGGGATGCTGCTCGACGATCCGGTGCTGGTCGTCCACCAGGTCGGTCATCTTGTCGAGCACCTGCATGTGGGTGCGCTTGCGCGCCTTGTCCAGCGCCGCTTCCGCACTCGGGCGCATGGCGGGCGGCAGCGAGTCGATCAGCCGCGCGCTGTGGATGGTGTCGTACCAGGTCTCCAGCTCGCCCATGCCCGCGTAGCGGCGCATGCGGCTGCGGTAGCTTTCCACCGCGGCGCGCGCCGCGGCCTCGCGCTCGGACCGGTCGCCGCCCAGATGGTGCGACGCCACGAAGGCGCTGGCCGCCAGCCGCTTGACGTCCCATTCCCAGGGCCCGGGCTGGGTCTCGTCGAAATCGTTGATGGCGAACACCAGTTGCCGCTCGGCGGACGCGAAGACGCCGAAGTTCGCCACATGCATGTCGCCGCAGGCCTGCACCTGGAGCCCGGTGGTCGGACTCGGGGCCAGATCGGCCGCCATCACCGCCGCCGAGCCGCGCAGGAAGGCAAACGGCGACTGCAGCATGCGTGCGTGCCGCACCGGCACCAGCTCCTGCAGCCGGGTGGCCGCCTGCGCTTTCAGGATGGCCACGGGGTCGACCTCCGGCTGGCGCTCGAAGGCGCCGTGGCTGGCCCGGGGCACGCGCTCGCGCAAGGCCTTGCCGGCGGCCATGCGCTCCTCGACGGTCGGCCTCACGGCGGTGAACGCGCTCGCCAGCGCCTGCGCTCGCGTCGTGTCTTCGCTCTCGTTCGCGTTCTCGGGTTCGGCTCTGTCGGCACGTGCCATGCTTCTCTCCGGTGGGGCTGCGCCGCACATCATGCCGGAACCCGCGCCGTGGCGGCAGCCGCGGAAGATCAATGCGCGACGCGCTGGCGCCAGTCCCGCGGCGAGCAGCCGAAGCGGTCGCGGAACGCCCGGCTGAAGTGCGCGGCATCGCTGAAGCCGCGGCCATAGGCGATCTCGCCGACCGTGCGGCCGGCCGCGCGCGGGTCCAGCAGGTCGCGGCTGCAGGCCTCGAGCCGGCGCTCCCAGATGTACTGCGCCGGCGTCACCGGCTCGCTCTTGAACACCCGGTGGATCTGGCTCACCGAGAGGCCGAGACCGGCCGCCAGCGTGCCGACCGACAGCGCCGGATCGTCCAGCCGCTCGTCGATGCGCCGCTTGATGCGCGCGAGGTGGAAGGCCGTCAGGTTGCTCAGGCCCGGCGAGCGCGCGGCCGGCAGCGTCTGCAGGCCGGCCACCAGGATGTTGAGCACGCCGTTGGCGACCGCCAGCGCCGAGGCCGGCTGCAGCGCGTCGATGTCCTCGTGCAGCGTGCGGATCATGCCCAGCAGCAGGTGGCCAGCACCCTCGCGGCCCGACACCGTGGTGGCGGTCAGGGTCTGGGTCTCGCGCAGCTCGCTGCGCAGGCGCTCGCCTGGGAGCTTGAGCACGATCTGCTCGAAGGCATCGTCGAACAGCAGCTGGTAGGGCCGTGTGCTGTCGTAGAGCGCGAAGTCGCCCACCGACAGCACGGCGTCGCGCCCGTCCTGCCGCACCACGCCCTGACCGCGGGCCTGGATACTGACCAGGAAATAGTCGTCCGACGAGCGCGCGATATGGCCGGCGGTGCGCATCACCTTCTGCGGCCCCGAGCTGACGACCGAGACATCGAGGCTGGGCAGCGTGTGCTGGCGGATGCTGCCCTCGAAATCACCCTTGGAGCGATCCCCTGCGACCGGATCGCAGCCGAGCTGGACATAGACGTTGCAGATCATGTCGGTCCAGTAGGCGAGCCGCTGCTCGCGCGGGACGACGGCAGTGGTGAGCAGTTGTGTCATGGGGGTCCTTCCGGGGACATGCGGCTTGCGACGCTGGATCAAGAACGCCGCGAAGCCCGGACAAGCTGATTCCAGGCGGCGAACTTACGCTTCAAGCAACCCGTGTGCCACCGCGCTAACCCGGAGGCCGCGGGTTCCTTTCCACCCCTTTGGAGAAACACCATGTCCAGCACCACCCATCCCCGCCTGCGCGTCGCCGCGGTGCAGGCCGCGCCCGTCTTCCTCGACCTCGACGGCACCATCGACAAGACCATCGAACTCATGGCACAGGCGGCCGGCCAGGGCGTGCAGTTGATCGCCTTCCCCGAAACCTGGGTGCCCGGCTATCCGTGGTGGATCTGGCTCGATTCGCCGGCCTGGGGCATGCAGTTCGTGCAGCGCTACCACGACAACGCGCTGGTGGTCGGTTCGGCCGAATTCGACCGCATCCGAGAGGCCGCGCGCAAGCACCGCATCTGGGTCTCGCTCGGCTACAGCGAGAAGGCCGCGGGCAGCCTCTACATCGCCCAGGCGCTGATCGACGACCAGGGCCACACGCTGCAGACGCGCCGCAAGCTCAAGCCGACGCATGTCGAGCGCACCGTGTTCGGCGAGGGCGACGGCTCGGATCTGAGCGTGGTCGAGACGCCGATCGGCAACATCGGCTCGCTGTCGTGCTGGGAGCACCTGCAGCCGCTCAGCAAGTACGCGATGTACGCGCAGAACGAGCAGATCCACTGCGGCGCCTGGCCCAGCTTCTCGCTTTACCGCGGCGCCGCCTACGCGCTCGGTGCCGAAGTCAACAACGCGGCCAGCCAGGTGTATGCGGCCGAGGGCCAGTGCTTCGTGGTCGCGCCCTGCGCCACGGTCTCGAAGTCGATGCACGAGATGCTGTGCACCGACGCCGGCAAGCAGCAGATGCTGCTGGTGGGCGGCGGCTTCGCGCGCATCTACGGGCCCGACGGATCGCCGCTGGGCAAGAACCTGGCCGAGGACGAGGAAGGCCTGGTGGTGGCCGACATCGACCTCGGCATGATCTCGCTGGCCAAGGCTGCGGGCGACCCGGCCGGCCACTATTCGCGGCCCGACGTGACGCAGCTTCTGTTCAACAGGAAGCGGCGCGAGCCTGTGGTTCTGCAGGGGCCGGCCGAACCCGAGAAGACTGTCGCCGAGCCGGTGTCCACGCCGGTCGAACCGGCTGCGGCTGCCGCCCGCCAGCCGGTCGTGGCCTGAGCCGCCACGTCACGGGGGAAGCGCCATGGAATCCGCCATTGCCGAGCATCTGAAATGTCCGCGCACCCGGCACCGCCGGGTGGAGGACGACTACACGCCGCCCTACCCCGTCTGGTCGGCCCGCGCAGCCGCCGATGTGGGCCAAGTGGTGATGGGCTACTTCGGCGTGCAGTCGCGCGGGCCCGGATTGCAGGGCCGCGCCTGCGCCGCCCTGATGAAGATCGCGCGCAGCTTCGGCCTCGCCGACGGGCCGGGCCACCATGACCTGGCGCACTTCGTCGACGCCGAGGGCTTCGACAACATGATCGCGATCGCGTACTGGAGCGACCCGGCGGCCTTCGCGCGCTGGTGCGCCACGCCCGAGATCGACGACTGGTGGCGCTCGCCCGCGCGGCTCGACGACGGGCTGGGCTACTTCCGCGAGATCGCCTCGCCGCGGGCCGAGCACTACGAGACCATGTTCAGCACGCCCGACCGCTTCGAAGGCGTGGGCGTCGTGTTGGGCGGCGGGGTCAGCGGCGAGATCCAGGAGCACGGCTACTGGGGTTCGATGCGCGACCGGATCCCGTTGTCGCAGACCGACGCGATGGCGCCCTCGGGAGCCCGCAGCGCGATCTCGGGCGCGCCGGCGCCGGGGCGGCGCGTGCGCATCGCCGGCCACGAGAACGTGGCGATGATCCGCTCGGGCCAGGAATGGACGGACACCAGCGGCCGCGAGCGCACGCTCTACCTCGAGGACATGGAACCGACCTTGCGCGAGGGCATGGATTTCCTGCGCGACCAGGGCCTCGCGATCGGCTGCTACAGCAACCGCTACATGCACCACATCGACGGCAGCGGCGCGCCGCTTCAGAAGTCCTTCGGCCTGAGCTTCTGGCGCTCGCTGGCGGACATGGAGCGCTGGGCCGAGTCGCACCCCACGCACGTGGCGATCTTCGGCAGTTTCATGCGCTATGTGCAGGAGCTCAACTTCGAGCTGCAGCTGCGCGTGTACCACGAGGTGTCGGTACTGAAGGCGGACGCGCAGAGCTACGAGTACATCAACTGCCACCCGCGCACCGGGCTCATGAACGGCCTGGCGGCCTGAGCGGAGGCTCAGCCCTCGGAGGGCACGCCGCGCACGATCGCATCGCGCAGCGCCGCGGGAATCTCGAGCGCGCGATGGCTCTCGAGCGAGGTCGTCACCAGCACCTGGCGCATCTGCATGCGAAGCTCGTCTTCGGCGTCGACGCACTGCAGTGCCAGGGTCAGCGAGCGCGTGCCCAGGCGCTCGACTGCGAGCGCCAGCGTCACGCGGTCGCCGAAGCGGCTCACGGCGCGGAAGTCGGCCTCCAGACGCACCGTCGGCAGGCCGATGCGCTGCTGCACGATCAACCGCTGATAGCCGATGCCCAGCGCGTCGACCCAGTCCTCGACCAGGCCGTTGAACATGACGAAATACTGCGGGTAGAAGACGATGCCCGCCGGATCGCAGTCGGAGAAGCGGATCAGCCGCTCGCGGCGGAACGCGCCGGCCAACGACTCGCTCACGGCGACTCCTCGCCTGCCGCCTCGTTGCGCATCACATGCACCCGCAACAGACCCAGCTGGCTGTGCAGCTGCTTCACGGTCTTCATGTCCAGCCCCGAGAACATCTCGAGGATCCATTGCTCGTGCTCGCTGGCCATGGCCTCGAAGCTGCGGCGGCCCTTGGGCGTGAGGCTCACGATCCAGGCCCGGCGGTCGTCCGGGCTGGCGGTGCGCGAGACCACGCCTTCTCGCTCCAGCTCGTCGGTGAGGCCGGTCACGTTGCCGCCGGTGACCATCAGGTAGCGCGACAGCACGCGCATCTTGAGGCCGTCCTTGTAGCGGTAGAGCTGCGCCATGTAGTCGAAGCGCGCCAGCGTGATGTCGAAGCGCTCGCGCAGCCGCTTGCGGATCTCGGCCTCGATCTGCGTGGTGCTGGCCAGCATGCGCAGCCAGAGCTTGAGCACGGCGTGGTCGTCGTTGCCCGCGCGGGCCTCGTGGCCCAGTTCCTCGGCGTCGCTGAGCGCCGCGTGCGAGGGGTCGTTGGTGCTGTCGATCATGTCACTTCTCCTCCCGACACCGAGATCGACTGGCCGGTGACCGAAGCCGCCCCCTCGCCGCACAGCCAGCGCACCGCGTCCGCCACCTCGGCCGGCTGCACGATGCGGCGCTGCGGATTGACGCCCGCGAATTCCGCCAGCGCATCGGCCTCGCTGCGGCCGGTCTTGCCGACCACGTTGGCGACGCTGGCGCGCAGGATGTCGGTGTCGGTGTAGCCCGGGCAGACCGCATTCACGGTGATGCCCTTGCGCGCCACTTCGAGCGCCAGCGATCGCGTGAGGCCGATCACGCCGTGCTTGGCCGCCGTGTAGGCCGAAACATAGGCGTAGCCCTTCTGGCCCGCGGTGCTCGCGATGTTGACGATGCGGCCCCAGCCGAGCTCGAGCATGTCGGGCAGCGCGGCCTGGGCGCACAGGAAGCTGCCCGTGAGGTTGACCCCCAGCATGCGCTGCCAGAGCTCGACCGAGGTCTTGAGGAAGGGCGCGCTCTCGGCCTGGCCCGCGTTGTTGACCAGGATGGCGACCGGGCCCGACGCGGCGCGCAGGGCCTCGAAGGCGGCGCGCACCGAGTCGGCGTCGCCGACATCGGCCACCGCCACGGCGTGTCCCGTGCCCGGCAGTTCGCTCTGTACACGCTCCAGCGCGGCGCGATCGCGGCCGATCAGGCCGAGGCGTGCGCCCTCGGCCGCCAGGGTGCGCGCGATCTCGGCGCCGATTCCGCGTGCGGCGCCGGTCACGACCGCGTGGCGCCCATTCAGTGCATTCTTCATGGCTGGATAAATCGTTGACAACTAAACATTTTAACCACCGGTGCTTTTTCAGCGCATCGAGCGGCCGCCGTTGAGGTCGAGCGTCGTGCCGGTCGCAAAGGCCCCCGCCGCCGAAGCGAGGTACACCACGGCCGCCGCCACTTCCTGCGCCTCGCCGAAACGGCCGAGCGGAATGCCGCTCAGCAGCGCCTGCCGGTGCGGGGCGTCCATGGCGTCGAGCAGCGGGCTGCGGATCGCCGCCGGGGCGATCGCGTTGACCGTCACGCCATCGGCCGCCAGGGCCTGCGCGAACGAACGCGTCAGCGCGATCAGGCCCGCCTTGGAGGCCGCGTAGTGAACACCGGTCGCGGCGCTGGGCTGCTGGCCCGCGATCGAGCTCAGGTTGATGATGCGTCCCGAGCCTCGCGCGCGCATGTGGCGCCCGGCGATGCGACAGCCGAAGAAGCTGCCGCGCAGGTTCACCGCCATGACTTCGTCCCACTCGCCGGCCGTGATGTCCCAGAGCGAGGTGGCGGGTGTCGAGGCGGCGTTGTTGACCATCACGTCGACCGCGCCGAAGCGCTGCACCGCCGCTTCGAAGCAGCGGACGAAGGCGGCCTCGTCGCGCACGTCGAGCACCATCGATAAGCCCGCGTGGCCGGCGTCCCGCAGGCTCGCCGCGACGGCATCGGCGCCCGGGCCGTCGATATCGGCGAGCACCACGCTGGCGCCGGCCTCGGCCAGCCCGCGCGCGATCGCGGCCCCGAGGCCCTGCCCTGCGCCGGTGACGAAAGCCGTACGACCGTCGAGGGAGAACATCGCTCAGCCCCTGGCCCGCGCGGCCGGCCCCCGGTCCCAGGTCGCGGCCGACACGCCGCGCTCGCGCAGCTTGTACTTCTGCACCTTGCCGTTCTCGGTGCGCGGCAGGTCGTCCAGCAGGTCGACATAGCGGGGCACGGCGAAGTAAGGCAGTCGCCCCTCGCAGAAGCGCATGAGTTCGTCGGGATCGACGCGGCTGCCGGGCCGGGCCACCAGCGCCGTCATCACCTCGTCCTCCGCCAGTTCGGAATGCACCGGGTAGACGGCGCAGGCGGCCACGCACGGATGGCTCAGCAGCACCTGCTCGACCTCGAAGGAGGAGATGTTCTCGCCCCGGCGCCGGATCGCGTCCTTGATGCGGTCGACGAAGCGGAAGGCGCCGTCGGCGTCGCGCAGCACGCGGTCGCCGGTATGGCACCACAGGTTGCGCCAGGCCTCGACGGTCTTCTGCGGCATGTTGAAGTAGCCGCTCGCGAAGGCGTAGGGCTCGTCGGCGCGCAGCAGCAGTTCGCCGGCCTCGCCCGGCGGCAGCTCGGCGTCGTCCTCGTCGGCGACCCGCGCCTGGAAGCCCGTCCGCAGCCAGCCCATCACGCCGCCGCGCGGCGAATCGGGGGCGGTGGCGATCGCGAAGTTGGTCTCGGTCGAGCCGTAGCCTTCGAGCAGCCGCACGCCGGTGCGCGCCAGGAAGGCCTGGGCCGCCGCCGCCGGCACGCCCGGGCCGAGCCCGGTGCGAACCCGGTGCTCCCGCTCGCCGGGCCCTTCGGGCTGGGCCAGAAGGATCGGCACCATCGCGCCGAGCAGGTAGACCACGGTGGCGCCGCTGGCGCGCATCGAGGGCCAGAAGCCCGAGGCCGAAAAGCGCGATTCGAACACCACCTCGGCGCCCGTGAGCGCGGCCTGAGCGAAGGTGTTGAGCGCATTGATGTGGAACAGCGGCAGCGTGGTGCACAGCACGTCGTCGGCGCCGACACCGAGCACCTCGGCGCTGTTCACGCCCCACCAGAAATACTGGGCATGCGGGCAGATCACGCCCTTGGCCGGGCCGGTGGTGCCGGAGGTGTAGAGGATCGCGAGCGGGTCGCCGGGCTGGACCGCCGCCGGCGCGATCGGCTCGCCGCCGAGCGGGTACGGCACCAGCCGGATGCCCGCGGGCGGCTGCCAGGCGGCCTGCGCGTCACCGATGACCCAGATCTCGCGCAGCGCGGTTCGGGCCAGGTCCGCGGTCTGCAGACGCTCCAGCCAATCCGCCTCGATCACGAGCAGCTTCGCCTCGCTGTTGGCGAGGAAGTACTCGATCTGCGGACCCATCGACGCCGTGTTGACCGGCACCGCGACGGCGCCGAGCCAGCCGGCGCCGAGAAAGGCCTCGAGGAACTCGATGCGGTTGCCGCACATCAGGGCCACGCGGTCGCCGCGCGCCACGCCCGATTGCGCCAGGGCCGCGGCGCGCGCCGCGGCGGCTGCGGCCGCATCGGCATGYGACCACGCGCGGCCCGCCACCCGCAGCAGCGGACGCTGGGCGAACAAGGCCGACTGGCGCTGCAGCATCGCGGGCAGCGTGCGCCCGGCGGCGGGCAGCGCGCGGACCTCATTCATCATCGTGGGTGCCTCCGCCGAGGTAGGTGGCCTGGACCCGCGGGTCGCTCTCGAGCTCCTGCGAGGCGCCCGACAGCGCGATCTCGCCGGTCTCGAGCACGTAGCCATGGTCGGAACTCTCGAGCGCGGCGCGCGCGTTCTGCTCCACCAGCAGGATCGACACGCCGTCCTCGCGCAGCTTGCGCACGATCATGAGGATGTCGCGCACGATCAGCGGCGCCAGGCCCAGGCTGGGCTCGTCGAGCATCAGCAGGCGCGGCGCCGACATCAGTGCGCGGCCGACCGCGAGCATCTGCCGCTCGCCGCCCGACAAGGTATCGGCGCGTTGCGCACGCCGCTCGGCCAGCCGCGGAAAGCGCTCGTAGACCGATTGCAGCTGGCGCTTCAGCGCGGCGCTCCCCAGCCGTTTGGAAAAGGCGCCGAGCTGCAGGTTGTCGAGCACGCTGAGCTCGCCGAAGAGCTCGCGCTTCTCGGGCACCAGGCACAGCCCTCGCTCCACGCGCGCCTCGACGTCGAGGCCGTGCAGGTCCTCGCCTTCGAAGCGCAGAAGGCCCTTGCTCGGCAACAGGCCCATCGCCGCGGCCAGCAGCGTGGTCTTGCCGGCGCCGTTGGGGCCGATCACGGAAATGATCTGGCCGTGTTCCAGGTTGAGCGAGACGCCGCGCACGGCGTCGACCTGACCGTAGGACACGTGCAGGTCGCCTATTTCCAGCATCGCGGTCATACGACGCTCCCCAGGTAAGCAGCCTGCACCCGTTCGTCCGCGCGCACCGCCGAGGGCACGCCCTCGACCAGCTTGGAGCCGAAGTTCATCACCACCAGCCGGTCCACCAGTTTCATCACGAAGTCCATGTCATGTTCGACGATCAGGATGGTCACGCCGTCGTCGCGCAGCTTGCGCAGCAGGTCGCCGAGCGCCATCTTCTCCTTGCGCCTGAGGCCGGCGGCGGGCTCGTCGAGCACCAGCAGCACCGGGTCGGCAGCGAGCGCCCGCGCGATCTCCAGGATGCGCTGCGTGCCCAGCGGCAGGCTGCCGGCGAGCTCGTGGGCGCGGTCGCCGAGGCCGATGCGGTCGAGCTGGCGCTGCGCTTCCTGCAGGATCTGGCGCTCCTCGGTGCGGTCCAGCCGCAGGCCGGCCTTGAGCACGCCCGAGGTGGTGCGCGAGTGGGCACCGAGCGCGACGTTGTCGAGCAGGCTCATGTGCGGGCGCAGCTTCACGTGCTGGAAGGTGCGCGCCAGACCGAGCCGCGCCACCGTGCGCTGCGGCAGGCCCGCGATGTCCTGGCCCAGGAATCGCACCTGGCCCGCGGTCATCGGCAGCGTGCAGGTCAGCAGGTTGAACATGGTCGACTTGCCGGCGCCGTTGGGCCCGATCAGTCCGACGATCTCGCCCGCCTTGACATCGAAGCTCACGTCGTTGACCGCCACCAGGCCGCCGAAGCGCTTGACCGCACCGGTCACCGAGAGGATCGGCGAGCCGCGGTCGGGCAGGCTGCGATGCGGCAGCGGCTCCACCGGCACCGCGGGCTCGCGCGACGGCGCCGCGGCGAAGCGCCCGCGCGTCCAGCGCCGCACGAAGCCCATCAGGCCGCCGCGGGCGAAGTGCAGCAGCAGGATGAAGATCGTCGCGAAGGCCACCGCCTCGAGCTGGCCGGCGCGCTGCGTGAGCATCGGCAGCACGTCCTGCAGGCCGTTCTTGAGGATCAGCACCAGCGCCGAGCCGACCAGCGCGCCCGCCAGCTGCCCGAGACCGCCCGCCACCGCCATCAGCAGGTACTCGATGCTGGCGCGGACGTCGAAGGGCGACGGGCTCACGAAGCGGTTCATGTGCGCATAGAGCCAGCCCGCGAGGCCTGCGAACAGCGCCGCCGTGACGAACAGCGAGAGTCGCACGCGATAGGCATCGGCGCCCACGCTGGCGAGCAGGGTCGCGCCGCCACGCAGGCTGCGGATGGCGCGGCCCGGCCGCGACTGCAGCAGGTTGTGGCTGAACAGGAAGGCCAGCCCGACCAGCGCCCAGATCAGGTAGTAGATGGCGCGCGGATCGGCCAGCGACCAGGTCCCGATCGTCAGCGGCGGGATGTTCGACAGCCCCGTGTGCCGCCCCAGCGCATCGACGTTGCCGAACAGCATCGCGATCGACAGCCCCCAGGCGATGGTGCTGAGCGGCAGGAAGTGGCCGCCCAGGCGCAGCGTGAGCATGCCGATGGCGAGCGCCGAGAGCCCGGTCAGCAGCAGTGCGAACAGCAGCCCGAGCCACGGCGACAGGCCTTGGGCGGTGGTGAGCCACGCGGTCGCATAGGCCGCGATGCCGACGAAGGCCGCCTGCCCGAAGGAGGTGGCGCCGCCGATGCCGGTCAGCATCACCAGGCCCAGCGCGACCAGCGCGCCGATGCCGATGTCGTTGAGCAGCGAGACCGTGAAATTGCCGGCCAGCATCGGTGCGACGGCCAGCACCACGACCACCAGGCCGATCCAGAAGTTGCGAGTCCGAACGAGGCTCATTGAAAAACCTTCGCGCGGCAGCGCTTCGGTATTCGCCTTGGGAGCGGCCCGGCGGCTCATTGGTCCACCTCGTCTTCTTCCTCTTCGGAATGCACGCTCATGAAGGAGCGCAGCATCAGCACCGGGATCAGCAGGCTGAAGACGATCACGTCCTTCAGCGCGCCGCTCCAGAACGAGGCGAAGCTCTCGACCACGCCCACCGCGAGCGCGCCGATGGCGGTCATCGGGTAGCTCACGAGGCCGCCGATGATCGCGGCCACGAAGGCCTTGAGGCCGATGATGAAGCCGGAGTCGTAGTACATGGTGGTCACGGGCGCGATCAGCACCCCGATCAGGCCGGCCAGCAGCGAGGCGCTGCCATAGGCCAGCAAGGCGGTGCGCGCCGGCCGGATGCCGACCAGCCGCGCACCGACGCGGTTGACTGCGGTGGCGCGCAGCGCCTTGCCGGCCACCGTGCGCTCGAACACCAGGAAGAACAGGCCGCTCAGCACGATGGCCGCACCGACCATCAGCACCACCTGCCCGCTCACGGAGAAGCCGTCGCCGAGCGCGATGCTACCGCCGGCGAGCGGCTGGGTGCGCGAACCCTCAGGGCCGAAGAACAGCAGACCCAGGCCCGACAGCAGGAAGTGCAGCGCCAGCGAGACGATCAGCAGCACCAGCACCGAGGCATCCGCGATCGGCTGGAACACCACGCGCGCCAGCAGCGGCGCGATCGGCACCACCAGCAGCACGGTGACCGCGATCTGCACCGCCGCCGGCATGCCCGGCCGCGCGGTCGCCCAGGCCAGCAGGCAGGGCAGCAGCGGCAGCACGCCCCAGGCCAGGATGGCCTTGGGCACCTTGCGGCCCTCGCCGCGCCGCAGCAGGCTGCCGACCTCGGTCAGCACCGCGAGCGCGGCCAGCACCATGACCAGGCCGATCGTCGGCGGCAGGCGGCCGGTCTCGAAGGCCGCCAGCGTCAGCGCCGCGAAGGCCGCGATGTCGCCGAAGGGCACGAACACCACCCGCGTGACGGAAAAAATCAGCACCAGCCCGAGCCCTGCGAGCAGATAGACCGCGCCATTGGCTAGCCCGTCGATGCCCAGGATGAGCGCCACGTCCCATGTCATTGAAATGCCCTTCGCATGATCGTCCTGAAGTTGCTATTGAAGAAAAGGTGCGTGAGGATCAGGCCGCCGCCGGGCCGCTCCCAAGGCGGCCTGCGGCCCCCTCGGGGGGCAGCGACCACACAAAGTGAGGGAGCGTGGGGGCCACATTCAGGGGGCGAGTTTCCATTGGCCGTTGTCGAGCTTGACGATCACGCGGGCGCGCTCGTCGACGCCGTAGAGATTGCCCGGCTTGAAGTTGTAGACGCCATGCGTGCCCACCACTTCCTTGGTGCTGGCGATGGCGTCGCGCAGCGACAGGCGGAACTCGGGCGTGCCCGGCTCGCCCTTGGCGCGCGCGGCGGCATCGGTGAAGACCAGCCAGCCGTCGAAGGAGTAGGCCGAGAAGGCGTCGCTGGTCGGCGCGTTGTTGACCTTCTGGAAGGCGGCGCGGAAGTCCATCGCGATCTTCTTGGTCGGGTAGCCGTCGGGCAGCTGCTCGGCGACGATCACCGGGCCGGTGGGCATCAGGGCGTTCTGGCCGGAGGCGCCGACGACGCGCACGAAGTCGGGGTTGATCAGGCCGTGCTGCCCGTACACGGGCCCCTTGAAGCCGCGCTCGGTCAGCGCCAGGAAGGGCAGCGCGCCCGGCGTGCCGGCGCCGCCGGTCATCACGGCATCGGGCTTCATCGCGACCAGCTTGAGCACCTGGCCGGTGACCGAGGCGTCGGCGCGCGCATAGCGCTCGTTGCCCAGCACCTTGATGCCGGCCTCGGGCGCCGACTTCATCAGCGCGTTGTAGACCAGGTCGCCCCAGGCGTCGGAGAAGCCGATGTAGCCCACCGTCTTGACGCCGTCCTTCTTCATGCGCTGGACCACCGCGTCGATCATGAGCTGGGTCGGCTGCGCGACCGTGAACACCCAGGCGTTCTCGGCGGCGTCGAGCTGGATCGGGGTCAGGCCGATCATCGGCACCTTGGCGTCGCGGCCCACCTGCGCCATCGCGATCGCGGCCGGCACGCCCGAGGTTCCCATCAGCACGTCGACCTTGTCCTCCTCGACCAGCTTGCGCGCATTGCGGCCCGCGGTGGTCGGATCGGAGCCGTCGTCGAGCACGATCAGCTGGATCTTGCGGCCGTTGACCTCCGGCTTGTAGGCCAGCGCGGCCTGCATGCCCTTGGCGTAGGGCACGCCGAGCGAGGAGTTGGGGCCGGAGAGCGAGACGCTCAGGCCGACCTTGAGGTCGGCCGCGAACGCCGCTGCCGTGAGGCCGGCGCCCAGCGCGGCCGCCAGTGCGCTGCGGGTCAAGGTCTGCATCAAGCTCTTCATGTCGGGACTCCTGGTGGATGGAATAGATGAGCGGGTCGCTCAGATGAACAACTGGATCGCCGGCAGCGCGCGCCCGGCCTGGAGAAGGTCGACGCGCTTCTGCCGGATCGCCCAGCCGGAGGGCGTGCGCAGGAGCAGATGGCGGCAGGTGCCGGCCAGCAGGTGCTGCTGCTCGCCGCGTGCCTCGACATAGATGAAGGGCGTGCTGAGCGACACCTCGCCGGCGGCATCGTCCTGGTGTTCGATGCGCGACAGCTGCAGCACGTGCTGGCAATGGCTGGCCGGATGCTGCGAATGCGCGCGCGGGTTCTTCAGGCGCTCGATGCGAAGCTGCAGCAGCAGCCGGTCCTCGTAGGCGATCGAGTTGTGCGAGAAGGGATCGGCCTGCGCCGCGCCTTGCAGCGGCACCCAGTAGTGGCCGTCCTCGGCGAACAGCGCCAGCCAGTCGTCGAAACGGCCGGCGTCGAGCAGGGCGGCCTCGGCGGCCACGAAGTCTTCGGGGGTCGTCACGCGCTCGTCTCCACGTCGTCCGCCATGAACTTCTTCCAGGCGCGGAACTGGTTGCGCATCAACAGCTCGTTGGTGCCGTTGGTGGTGATCGTCGATTGCTGCAGCTCCGACGGATCGAAGTTGCGATGCAGGCTGACCCACTCGTTGCCCTCGGCGCGCAGGCCCTGCTGCATGCTCTCGAACAGGTGCACGTCGTCATGCGCCACCACCGACATCGGCGAGAAGACCAGCCGGTTGTAGGTCATCGCGCGCTCGAACAGCAGATCGGGTGCGCCGGCGGCACGGAAGCTCCAGGCCTCGACCAGCGTGCGGTCGGCGGCCAGCGGCCGGATCACGCGGATCGCCTGCGGCGAGCCCTTGACCGACAGGCTGGGGAAGAACACCGAGTTCTGCGGCGAGCGCTGCAGGATCTCGATCGCGCGCTCGGCGCCATGCGCATCGCGCATCGCCTGCTCGTAGTCCGGCAGCTGCGCGTAGTTCGAATGGATGCTGAAGTTGACGCCCAGCACGCTGTGGCCGTTGGCGAACACGCGGCCGCCCATCCGGTCGAAGAAGTCATAGCCGGAGCCGAAGGGCAGGATCTGCTCCATGGCCATCGGCTTGGGCGCGTCGGGTTCGCGGCCCTGCCACAGCGCATCGGCCGCCTGCGTGGCCGACTCGTGGGTCGACATCGGATGCACCGTGTCGTTGATGTTCTCGAGGTACATCTTCCAGTTGCAATGGATGATGTTGCGCAGCACGCCGCCGCCGACCGCGAGCCGGCCCTCGGGCGAACGGTCGACCATGTTGTCGATCGATTGCAGCACCTCGCCGAAATAGTCCTCGAAGCCCGGACCCTGATCGGCCAGCCGCGCGAACACGAAGTCGCGGTACACGGCCACGTGCTTGAGCTCCGTGAGCCCCTGCCCCGATTCGCATTCCCTCAGGCGCGTGCCTTCATAGCCGCTCTTGAGCGGGATCGCGAGCGGCGCGCCGTCGAGCTTGTAGGTCCAGGCGTGGTACGGGCAGCGGAAGAACTTGCCCGTGTTGCCGCTCTCGTCCGTGACCAGCCGGCTGCCCTTGTGGGCGCAGCGGTTGTAGAACACGCGCACCGCGCCGTCGGGCTGGCGCACCATCATCACCGGCCGGCCCGCGAGATCCAGCGACCAGAAGTCACCGGTGTTCGGCACCTGGCTCGCGTGCCCCACGTAGAGCCAGGTGTTGGCGAAGAACCGCTCCTGCTCGAGCGCGAACAGCTCTTCGCTCAGGTAGAGGTCGCGGTGCACGCGATCGTCCTGGACGAGCGCGCGGATCGCATCCGGTCGGTCGCGATAGGTGGTCATCTACGGAACCAGCTTCCACTGGCCTTTTTCGCTGCGCACGATCACCACCGCGCGCTGGTCGGAGCCATAGCGGTTGTCGGGCTTGAAGTTGTAGATGCCGTGGGTGCCGGTCAGCTCCTTGGTGCTCACGATCGCGTCGCGCAGCGCCGTCCGGTAGGCCGGCGTGCCGGGCTCGCCCTTGGTGCGCGAGGCGGCGTCGGCCAGCAGCAGGTAGGCGTCGTAGGTGTAGGACGAGAAGGCGTCGTTCGGCGGCGCGCCGTTGGCCTTCTGGTAGGCGCTTCGGAAGGCCATCGAGACCTTCTTGATCGGATTGCTGTCGGGCAGCTGGTCGGCCACCAGCACCGGGCCGCTGGGCACCTGCAGGCCCTCGATGGACGCGCCGCCGACGCGCACGAAGTCGGCATTGATCAGGCCGTGCGTGCCGTAGATCTGGCCCTTGTAGCCGCGTTCGGCGAGCGCAAGATAGGGCAGCGCGCCCGGCGTGCCGGAGTTGCCGGCGAACACGGCATCCGGCCGCGCCGAGATGATCTTGAGCACCTGGCCCGCCACGGACGAGTCGCTGCGCGCATAGCGCTCGTTGGCGACCACCTTGATGCCGGCGGCTTCGGCGCTCTTCATGAGCGAGTCGTAGGCCAGGTCGCCCAGCGCGTCCGAGAAGCCGATGAAGGCCACCGTCTTGACGCCCGACTTCTTCATGCGCTCGACCACCGCCGCGACCATCATCGGAAAGGGCTGCGACACGGTCACGGTCCAGGCGCCTTCGGGGCCCGGGATGGTGACCGGCGTCGGCGAGATCAGCGGCGTGTTGAGCTCGCGCGCCACGGCCGCGATCGCCATCGCACCGGGCACGCCCGAAGTGCCGATCAGCACGTCGACCTTGTCCTCGACCACCAGCTTGCGGGCATTGCGCCCGGCGGTGGTCGGGTCGGAGGCGTCGTCGAGCACGATCAGCTCGACCTTGTGGCCGGCCAGCGTCGGATGCTCGGCGATGGCGGCGCGGATGCCCTTCTCGTAGGGAATGCCCAGCGCCGACACGGGGCCCGAGAGCGAGCTGATGAAGCCGACCTTGAGGTCGGCGGCCATGGCCTGCGCTGCGGCAAAAGCCACGGCGCCGACGGCGAGGGTTCGAATGGATGTGCGCATGATCAATGAGTTCCGAAAGGCGATGCGATCAAAGTCCCGCACCAGATGCAAGGGACATTTCAGGAATACCGCGGAACCGGCTCCGCCGGGCCGCTGGTATTGCCCCCGGTAGGGGGTGGGCGGCTACACGAAGTGAGCCAACCTGGGGGCGAGCTATGGCACCAGCTTCCATTGACCCTTCTCGAGCTTGACGATCACGCGCGAGCGCTCGTCCGAGCCATAGCGGTCGTCGGGCTTGAAGTTGTAGACGCTGTGCGTGCCGGTCAGCTCCTTGGTGCTCACGATCGCGTCGCGCAGCGCCACGCGGTAGGCCGGCGTGCCGGGTTCGCCCTTGGCGCGCGCGGCGGCGTCGAGGAACAGCAGCCAGGCGTCGAAGGTGTAGGCCGAGAAGGCATCGGTCGGCGGCGCGCCGTTGGCCTTCTGGTAGGCCGCGCGGAAGTCCATCGAGACCTTGCGGATCGGGTTCGAATCGGGCAGCTGCTCGGCCACGATCACCGGGCCGGTCGGCGCCAGCAGGCCTTCGACCGACGCGCCGCCCACGCGCACGAAGTCGGGATTGATCAGCGCGTGCATGCCGTAGATCTGGCCCTTGTAGCCGCGCTCGGCCAGCGCCAGGTAGGGCAAGGCGCCGGGCGTGCCCGAGGTGCCGGTGATCACCGCGTCGGGCTTCAGCGCCACGATCTTCAGCACCTGGCCGGTGACCGAAGTGTCGGCGCGCGCATAGCGCTCGTTCGACACCACCTGGATGCCGGCCGGCTCGGCGCTCTTCTTGAGCGCGTCGTAGACCAGGTCGCCCCAGGCGTCGGAGAAGCCGATGTAGCCGACCGTCTTCACGCCCGACTTCTTCATGCGCTCGACCACTGCGCTGACCATCAGCGGCGCCGGCTGCGGCAAGGTGACCATCCAGGCGCCGTCGTCGCCCGGCAGGTTGGCGTTGGCGATCGAGATCAGCGGTGTCTTGGTCTCGCGCGCGACCGCGGCGATGGCCAGCGCGCCGGGCGAACCCGCGGTGCCGATGATCACGTCGACCTTGTCCTCGTCGATCATCTTGCGCGCGTTGCGTGCGGCGGTCGACGGGTCCGAGGCATCGTCGAGCTGCACCAGCTGGATCTTGCGGCCGTTGAGCTCCGACTTGTAGGCCAGCGCGGCCTTCATGCCCTTCTCGTACGGGATGCCCAGCGAGGACACCGGCCCCGACAGCGAGGTGATGAAGCCCACCTTGAGATCGGCCGCCAGCGCGCTGGCGGCGGTCAGGGCGCTGAAGCCGGCCACAAGGCCCGCCAGTGCGCAGATTCGGGTCAAGACTTTCATGCAAACCTCCTGAGGTTGGAGCCAAACGAAGAAGAACCGAGGGCGTCGAACAAAAACATGATTTGTGAAATGTTTAAGTGTCAATAATGCTAGTGAAGCTGTGGCGCGCTGACAAGGGTGGGAACGATGAGTGGCGGGTGCTTGGCGTCAAAGGGCCAGGCTGCCGACGCTGGTGCCACCGCACACGTACAGCACCTGCCCCGTGACGAAACTGTTCGCGGGGTCGGCAAAGAAACGCACGGCCCGTGCCACGTCGGCCGATTCGCCGAGCCGCCTGACCGGCACCGAGGCCGCGAGCGCACGCTCCTTGTCGCTGCCGGCCTCGACGACGTCGTAGAACATGTCGGTGCGGATCGGGCCCGGCGCGACCACGTTCACCGTGATGCCCTCGGGCGCGAGTTCGAGCGCCCAGGTGCGCGCCATGCCCAGCATGCCGGCCTTGGTGGCCGAATAGCTGGTGCGCGAGGCGAGACCCAGCGCCGCGCGCGACGACAGCAGCACCACGCGACCGAAGCGCTGCGCGCGCATCGCCGGCAGCGCCGCCTGCACCAGCTGGATCGCGCAGCCCAGGTGCAGGTCGACCAGCGCATCGAGGTCGTCGAGCTTGACGTCGGCGATCAGCGCCGGCCGGATCACGCCGGCGTTGTGCACCACGGTGGTCACCTCGAAGCGCCGCACCAGTTCGGCCGCGGCCTGCGCGGTGGCCGCGCGATCGGCGAGATCGACCTCGATGCTGTGCAGCTTCGGATGCTCGACGTCGCTGCGACGGCGCGCGAGCGAGACGACTTCGTAGCCTTGCGCGAGCAAGTCCTCGCAAATAGCCTTGCCGATCCCGGCGCTGCCGCCGGTGACGGCCGCGACCCGGGCCGTCATGCCGAGGCTCCAACCAGCGCCAGCACGCGCAGCGGGCTGCCGCTGCCTTTCTCGATCTTGAGCGGCGGGCAGATCAGCACCGCGCCCGCGGGCGGCAGCAGGTCGAGGTTGCTGAGGCACTGCAGGCCGTAGCGCCCGGCCCCGTGCATGTAGTAGTGGCACGGATACGGCGGCCGCAGGTGGTAGCCCTGGCCGGCATCGGTGCCGATGGCCTCGGAGCCGAAGCCGATCACGTCGCGCTCTTCGACCAGGAAGCGCACCGCCTCGGTGCTTGGGCCCGGCGTGTGCTGGCCGGTCTCGTCGAAGTTCTGGTAGGCCTCGGGGTCCTGGCGCTTCGACCAGTCGGTGCGCATCAGCGCCCAGGCGCCCTTCGGGATGCGGCCATGGCGGCTCTCGTAGCGTTCGATGTCCGCGATGCTCAGCAGGTAGTCGTCGTCGGCCTTGACCTGTTCGGAGCAGTCGATCACGCAGGCCGGCGCGACGAAGTGCTGCACCGGAATCGTGTCGACCGAATTGTTCGGCAGGTCGCGGCCCGAGATCCAGTGGATCGGCGCGTCGAAGTGGGTGCCCGTGTGCTCGCCGCAGGAGAAGTTGTTCCAGTACCAGCCCGGCCCGCGCTCGTCGTACTTCGACACCTCCTCGATCCGGAAGGGCCAGCACTGGCCCATCTCGGGCGGCAGCGCGATCTGCGGGAACTCGGGCGTCAGGGTCTGCGTGAGGTCGACCACGCGGATGCGGCCGCTGGCCATCGCGCTCACCAGGCCGCCGAGGATCTCGGCGGCGGACATCAGTTCGGTTGTCGTCGTCATCGTGTTGCTCCTGCTTTCAGCCGCCCGCCGCGAGTTCGCGTTCAAGGATCTTCGGGTTGTCGCGCCAGCGCTCCAGCCATTCCTGTGCCACGTCGCCCGGGTACACGTCCTCGATGCCGTCACGCAGCGCCTTCACGATGGCGTTCGCCAGCGCACCGGCGCCGAGCTTGGGCGGCGGCGTGTGCTGGTTCCATTCGTCGTCGATCGGACCCGGGAACACATTGATCACGCGAATGCCGGCCGGCCGCATCTCGGCGCGCAGGCATTGCGCGAGCGAATGTGCCGCCGCCTTCGAGGCGCTGAAGGTGCCGTGCGGCGGAAAGTTGCTGAGCGCGTAGACCGACAGCAGGTTGACCCAGGCGGTGGCGCCGGTCACGCCGTCGGCCGAGCGCCCCTTGAGCGCCGGACCGAACTCCTGGGCGAGCCGCAGCAGCCCGAAATAGTTGATGTCCATCTCGGCCTTCGCGACATCGGTGCCGCGCCGCGCGCCGATGCCGAAGCTGCGATGCACCTCGGCGTTGTTGATCACGATGTCGACCTTGCCGCCGATCTCGCCGGCCAGTTCGGTCACCGAGCGGCCGTTGGTCAGGTCGAGCGGCACCAGCGTGACCTGCGGCAGCGCCGTGATGTCGTCCAGTCCGCCCATCTTCTTCCAGGGCTCGGCATGGCCGACCCAGACGATGTCGGCGCCGGCCTTGACCAGCGCGCGCACGATCGCCTGGCCCACCTCGGTCTTGCCGTCGGTGACCAGCACCTTGCGGAACTTCGGATCGCTGGTCATTTCTCTGAGCATCTTGTCGTCGGCCATGTGGGCGCTCCCTTCGTTCGGAAATCCAATCAATACCGCCTGCCCCGCGCGGTCGAGCCGGGCACCCACGCGCACCCGCGACGGCGCCTCGCCGACCTCGCCGTGCAGGTGGACCATCAGCGTCGGGCCGGCATCGAGATGCACCAGGCCCAGCCGCCAGGGCAGCCGCTCGCGGAAGAACAGGTCGTTGCTGTGATGCAGCGTGGTGCTGCTGAGCAGCTCGCCCTCGCCGCCCTGCTCGCGCCAGTGCAGGTGCGGCGACAGGCACTTGTGGCAGGCCTCGCGCGGCGGGTACTGCACCGTGCCGCAGTCCTCGCAGGTCTGCAGTTCGAAGCGACCCTCGGCGGCGGCCGCGGTGATGCCGAGGGCGACACGGCCGCGCGCCCAGGGCGGCAGGTTCATCTGCCGGGTGCGCAGCACCGGGTTCTTGCGCTTGGGGCGCATGAGCGGCATGGTCATGAAGGTCTCCCAAGAATCACGGCGCCCGTACACAGGCAGCGGTCGTAAGTCACCATGCCGAAGCCGGCGACCAGGCCCAACCTGGCATCCGGCACGGTACGAGGACCAGCTGTGTCCGTCAGTTGCCTGATCGTCTCGGTCATGCCGAGGAAGCCCCCGGCGGCACCGGCCTGTCCTGCAGAGAGTTGACCGCCGCTGGTGTTGTTGGGGAAGCTGCCGTCGTGGGTCATGGTGTGCGAGCGCACGAAGGCCGACCCCTCGCCCTTCTCGCAGAAGCCGAGGTCCTCGAACTGCATCATCACGATCACGGGGTAGTCGTCGTAGGTCTGAACGAAGTCGATGTCGGTAGGCTGCACGCCGGCTTGCGCGTAGAGGTCATCGCGATCGACACGCCAGCCGCCGCGCACCATCACCGGGTCTTCCGAGTAGGCGTTGTGGCGCTCGATCGCGCCGCGGATCACCGCATGCGGCAGGCCGAGGTCGCGCGCGCGCTCCTCGCTCATAACCAGGAAGGCCTCGGCGCCGGCACAGGGCATCACGCAGTCGAACAGATGGATGGGGTCGGAGATCGGCCTGGCGGCGATGTACTCGTCGAGGCCGAGCGGCTTCTTGAACATCGCGTTCGGATTCTTCAGGGCGTTGCTGCGCTGGTCGACCGCGATGCGGCCGAAGTCCTCGCGCGTCGCGCCGAAGGTGCGCATGTAGTGCGCCGTGATGAAGGCGAAGATCGAGTTCGGCCCGCCCGAGCCGTAGGGATAGGTGGCGTCGCGCGCGAAGTTGCTGAAGGCGCCCAGCGTCTGGCGAAACGAATCCACATGGTTGGTGTCGGCCGCGACGCAGGCCACCACGTCGGCATCGCCGGCCTGCACCGCGCGCGCCGCGCGCCGCAGGCACATCACGCCCGAGGCGCCGCCGGTCGGCATGTGGTCGAGCCAGCGCGGCGACAGGCCCAGGTGCTGCGTCACGCCGACGGCGGTGTCGGGCGCCAGCGAGAAGCTGCTGACGCACAGGCCGTCGATCTGTTCCTTCTTCAGGCCGCTGGCCTGGACCAGCGCCTCCATCGCCTGGCCGAGGAACCAGTGGGCGCCGAGCGTCGAATAGCGCTGGTAGGGCACGGTGATGGGCACGGCAACCGCCACGCCTTCATAGGACATTCGACGTGTCATGCTTGCCTCTTCTTCATCGCACGCGTGTCGATGCAGTGTGCCTGGCCCGGCAGCGCATGCGCCATCTCGCGCAGCTGCCCGCGCTGGATCTTCTGCGAAGCCGTGAGCGGCAGCGCATCGACGAAAGCCACGTAGCCCGGCGCCTTGTAGTAGGCCAGCTGCGCCAGCGCATGCGCGACGATGCTGGCCGCCAGCTGCTCCGGCTCGGAGGCATCGGCGTCCTCGCGCATGACGATGCAGGCCAGCACCTCGTCGCCGCGCACCGCATCGGGCGTGGCGGCCACGGCGGAGGTCTTCACGGCCGGATGCTGGTTCAGCACGCTCTCGACCTCCACCGCCGAGATGTTCTCGCCGCTGCGCCGGATCACGTTCTTCTTGCGGTCGACGAAGTAGAAGTTGCCCCCGGCATCGCGGCGCACCATGTCGCCCGTATGGAACCAGCCGTCGGCCCAGGCCTCGCGCGTGGCGTCCGCATCCTTCAGGTAGCCGGAGAAGAAATAGCGCTTCGGATCGGCACCGCTGGCTCGCACCAGCAGTTCGCCCGGCGTGCCGTCGGCGACCTCGCGGCCTTCGTCGTCCACCAGGCGGATCTCGACGAAATCCTCGCGGCGGCCGAAGCAGCTGGTGCCGACGTGCCGCGGCTCGTGGTTGGCCATCACGCAGGCGGCGGCACCGGTCTCGGTCATGGCCCAGGCCTCGACCAGCGGAAAGCCGAAGCGCGCCTCGAACGGCGCATGGTTCTTGCGGTCGACGCCGGCACCGAAGCCCCAGCGGATGGCGTGCTCGCGGTCCGACGCCGATGCGGGCGCCGACAGCAGCATCGCCGGCATCACGCCGAGGTAGTGCGCGATGGTGGCGCGGCTCTCGCGCGCGCTCTGGAGCCAGGTCTTGGGATGGAAGCGGTCGAGCTGCACCAGGCAGCCGCCCGCGACCAGCACCACCATGGTGGAGAACGCCATCGCGTTCACATGGTTGAGCGGCAGCGGCGTGATGATGCGTTCGGCATCGGGCCGGACCGGGCAGAGGTCGCCGAGCTCCGCGTACCACTGGCCCGCGCGCAGGAAGTACTCGTTGCCCAGCATGCAGCCCTTGGGGCGGCCCGTGGTGCCGGACGTGTAGAGCAGCGCGCATTCGGTCGCAAGGCCGATCGGCTCGGCGACACGCGGCGGCGGCGTCTTCGACGGCGGCACGGCGTCGAGCTCATCAGGCCCCATCGTCTCGAAAGGCCGGCCCGCGGCTTCGGCCGCGGCCCGCAGGTCGGCCGCGCGGTGAGGCAGCGTCACCACCAGGGCGATCTCGCTGTGGCCGATCAGGTAGCTCAGTTCGGCCGAACGCATGTCGGCGTTGATCGGCACCACGCTCACGCCCAGTGCGTTGAGCGCAAACCAGTGGAGGAGAAACTCCGGGCGGTTTTCGAGCAGCAGGCCGACGCGGTGGCCGTGCCCGTAGCCGGCGTCGGCGAAGGCAGTGCGCAGGCGCTCCACCCGTGCGGCGGCTTCGCCCCAGTGAATCGCACCCGGCGCCATGCCGTAGGCCGCAGCGGTGACCGCCTCGGTGAACAGGAACTCGGCGTCGGGCGTGCGCCGGGCGCTCGCACGGAAGGCATCGTGGACGGTGGCGTAAGGCATGGCGTCCCTAGATGAACAGCTGCACCGCGGGCAGCGCGGCGTCGCAGTTGAGCAGATTCACGCGCTTCAGCGTCATGCGCAGCGCGCCATCCTGCAGCGTCAGGTGGTGGAAGAAGGTGCCGACGTAGAACTGCAGTTCGTCGCCCTGCGACTCCGTGTAGTGAAACTCGCTGCGCACCACGAAGCGCTTGCCCTCGAGATCGAAGCTCTCGACCGTCGGCGTCTGCAGCAGGTGGTGGCAACGGCTGGGCGGAAGCTGCGAGAAGGCGCGCGGGCTCTTGAGCCGCTCGATGCGCAGCTCGCGCAGCAACTTGTCCTCGTACATGTGCGAGGTGTGGTTGAGGCCGTCCTCCTGGTCGGGCACCAGCGGCACCCAGTAGAAGCCGTCGTCGGTGAAGAGCGCGTTCCATTCCTCGTAGCGCCTGGCATCGAGCAGGCGCGCCTCGTTCACCACGAAGTCGATCAGGTCCTGGCGGGTCACGTCGTCCGGCATCACATCGTCTCCGTCATGAATTTGGCCCAGGCGCGGTACTGGTTGCGCATCGGCAGCTCGCTGGTGCCGACCGTCGTGATCTCGCCGCCCTTGGTTTCCGAAGGGTCGAAGTTGCGATGCAGGCTCACCCATTCGTTGCCGCTCGCGTGCAGCCCGGCCTGGATGCCGCGGTAGGCCTGCAGGTCGTCATGCCCCACCACCGAGAACGGCGAGTTGATCAGCCGGTTGTACATGGTCGTGCGCTGCAGCAGCTCGGGCGGCGCGCCCTTGAGGCGGAAGGTCCAGCTCTCGACCAGCGTCTTGTCGACCGCGATCGGCCGCACCACGCGAATCGCCTGGATCGCGCCCTTGATCGTGAGGTTGGGGTAGTACACGGTGTTGTGCCGCGCCATGCCGAGGATCTGCGCGGTGCGCTCCTCGCCGTACTTGGCCTTCATTGCGTCGTCGTACGCGGGGATCGCCTTGTACTTGCTGTGGATGCTGAAGTGCACGCCCGTGAAGCTGTGGCCGTTGTCGTAGGTGCGAACGCCCATGTCCTCGAAGAACTTGTAGTCCGACATGAAGGGCACGAACTGCTCGATCGCCATCGGCTTGGGCTCGTCTTCGGGCTTGCCGGCCCACATGCTCTTGGCGGTGCCGGCGGAGGATTCGTGCGCCACCATCGGATGCATGGTGTCGTTGAGGTTCTCGACGAACATCTTCCAGTTGCACTGGTGCACGAAGCGCAGGCAGCCGCCGGCGATCTCGAGTTCGCCCTCGGGCGAGCGGTCGGCCATGTTGTCGATCGAGCTCAGCGAGTCGCCGAAGAACTCCTCGAAGTCGGGTCCGACGTCGTTGATCTTGATGAAGATGAAGCCGCGATGGCTGCGCACGTTCCGGATCGTGGTCAGTCCCTTGGCCGATTCGCATTCGTGCAGCTGCGTGCCTTCGTAGCCGTTCTTGAGCGGGATCGACAGCAGCGAGCCGTCGGTCTTGAAGGTCCAGGCGTGGTAGGGGCAGCGGAAGAACTTGCCGGTGTTGCCGCAGGGCGCGGTCACCAGGCGCGAGCCCTTGTGCGCGCAGCGGTTCATCATCGCGCGCACCGAGCCGTCGGTGTGGCGCACGATGATCAGCGGACGCCCCGCGAGCTCGGTGTGGAGGTAATCGCCGGACTTCGGGATCTGGCTCTCGTGGCCCGCGTAGTTCCAGGTGTTGGCGAAGAAGTGCTCCTGCTCGAGCTCGAACAGCTCGGCGCTGGTGTAGAGGTCGCGGTGCACGCGGTCGGGCTGCACCAGCGCGCGCACCGCTTCGGGGTTGCCTCGGTACTTGCTCATGGTCCTCTCCAGTTCAGTTTTTCACCACGCTATCGATTTCTCGCGACGCATGAATCCGGCGCCGCAAAAGCCAGGGATACCGCGGAACCGGCTTCGCCGGGCCGCTGGTATCGCCCCCTCGAGGGGCTGAGGTCCGCGGCTCCAGGCCTGCCTGCGCAGGCTTGGACGGACCCGAAGAGCCGCTGCCTCTGGCAGCGACTCGGGGCGCCGCAGGCGCTTCGGGGGTGTTCATATGTCCAGCACCAGCCGCGGCCCCTTGGCGCGCGAGATGCAGATCTGCATGACGTTGCCTTGCGCCTTTTCGCGCGCGGTCAACACGTAGTCACGATGGTCGATCTCGCCCTCCATCACGGGCGTCGCGCAGACGCCGCACTCGCCGCGCTTGCAGTCGAACATCGGGTCGCAGCCGTGCTCGATCAGGCAGTCGAGGATGCTCTGGTCGGCCGGCACCGTGAAGCGCTGGCCGGACTGGGCCAGCTCGACCTCGAAGGCGTGGTCGCCCTCCTCCACCACCGGCGTGGTGAAGAGCTCGAAGTGCACGCGGTCGTGGGTCCAGCCGCGGGCCTGCGTCTGCGCCAGCACGGCGTCGAGCATCAGCTTGGGGCCGCACACGTAGAGCCGGTCGCCGGCAGGGATGCCGTCCAGCATCGCGCCGATGTCGAACGGGCCGCCCTGCTCGACATCGGCATGCAGGCGCAGATCGTCGCCGAGCAGCGCCTGCAGCTCGGGCACGAAGGCCATCAGCTCCTGGCTGCGGCCGGCGTAGTGCATGCGCACCGGCAGGCCCTCGGCGCGGCGCCGCGTCGCCATGCTCGCGAGCGGCGTCACGCCGATGCCGCCGGCCAGCAGCACGGTGCCGCCCGGGCCGGTGTGGAGCGGGAAATCGTTCTTGGGCGCCTCGATCGTGAGCAGGTCGCCTTCGCGCACGCGCTCGTGCATGAAGCGCGAGCCGCCCCGCCCCTCGGCCTCCTTGCGCACCGCGATCACGTAGTCGGTGGGTGCGTCCGTGGCCTTGGCGTCGACGGCGAAGTTGATCAGCGAGTAGTGGCGCCAGTCGTGCGCGCCGTCGGACAGTTCGACCCGCACGCGGACGTGGGCGCCGGCGGCGAAGCCGGGCAGCGCGTCGCCATCGTCCGATCGCAACCTGAAGGTCTTGATCAGCGGGTTCAGTTCGCGCGCCTCGGCGACGCGCAGTTGGAGGGTCAGGGGCTGGGCGGACATGGCAGGTTTCCGTGGTCAGGCGAGCGCGTGCTGCACCAGCACCGCTTGCAGCTTGTGGCCGTGTTCGTCGGCCAGCGCGGCATCGCGCAGCTCGCGCAGGGTGGCCGGTGCGAGTCGCGCGCCCGCGCGCTGCACGGCCGCCATCACGGTGTCGTAGTTGCGCAGCCCGCGTTCGTGGGTGTCGCTGTAGCCCTTGACCAGCCGCTGGCACTGGGCGATCTCGATCGCCAGCTGGGGATGGCGCGGCGCGATCTCCGCGATGCGCGCGAGCCAGTCCTCGATGCGCCGGTTCTCCTCGGCGTAGCGCAGGGTCGAGCGGCGCCAGCGCTTGCAGGCCGCCACCGTGCGCAGCATCAGGTAGCCGCGCAGCGAGCTGGTCTGGACCACGCGGCCCTTCTGCGTGAAATGCTCGACCATCCGGCGCGGCAGCCGCGAGTCCATCAGCCAGCGGCCGATGCCGGCCGGCAGCGTCTCGCAGATCTCCTGCAGGCGCGGGTGCATGTATTCGTTGATCGCCAGCACCTGGCCGTCCTGCACCCGGGCCTCGCCGCGCACCCGTTCGAAGCGCGTCGCGCGCGTCTTGAGCGCCGCGACGCGCGCCGTGTCCTCGTAGGACATCCACAGCGCCAGGCAGCGCGCGATTTCCTTCAGCAGCCGGCCGTCGTCATCGACGGGCAGGCGGGCGACCGCGGCCATGCGGTCGAGATAGAGCCCCGCATAGTCCAGGTCCTGGTAGTCGATCAGGCGGCGCACGCCTTCGAGCAGGAAGTTCTGCGCGGGCGCAGCGAAGTCCTGCTGCACGCGCTCCACCAGCGCCCGCACCCCCGGATGGCGCGGCTGAGGCACGGCAGGCACGTCGGCGGCCACCGCGGCGCCCGTCTCCGGCGCGCCCTGGGCACGCGAGAAGGCCTCGCCGAAAGCCTTGAGGCTGGGCTTGACGCCGACCCCGCCGCGCTCGATCGTGGCCTCGAACTGGGCCCGGCTGAACGGCAGCACGCCGGCGCCCGCGAGCGCGCCGAACAGCACCGCGCTGATCACGCTGCCCGAGGCCTCGGCGGCCTCGGCCATGTCGAAACGGATGAAGCGCTTGGCGGCGCGCTCGGCATGCTTGAGCAATTCGGCGCTGTCGACCCGGCCGTCGCCCAAAGCGCTTTTCTCGGCGATCGAATAGACCCGGTGCGTCGATGCGACCAGCGTGGTGCGCTCGCGCGTGACGAGGCCGCGCTGCACCGCGCGGCCGGCTTCCATCAGCTCCGAGGCCAGCACCACGTCGACGTCGCCCGGCAGCGGCATCAGCGCCAGCACCGGCTGGCCGCCGTCGGCCTCGGCCTGCGCCTCGGGGTACAGCTCGACGTAGTAGATGGTGGCGCCGGTGCGCTGGGCCACGCCCGGCACCGAGGTGGTCTGCGCCAGGTAGCCGTTGGCTTCGCCCATGTCGACGATCCAGTCGGCCAGCACGCCGCCGCCCTCGCCGCCCATCGCGAGAATTGCAATCTTGATCGGTTGAATCATGGCTCGCCCCCAGGTTGGCTCACTTCGTGTAGCCGCCCACCCCCGACCGGGGGCGATACCAGCGGCCCGGCAAAGCCGGTTCCGCGGTATCCCTGGCAGGGCCGCGCCGTGCGGGCATGGAACAACGGGTCGATGGATCGCATCATGGAATTCGGTTCAGAAGGCATAGGCCGCGCGGCGCTTGGCCTCGCCCTTTTGCAGCCAGCCGATCACCCGCGTGCGCAGGCTCTCGCGCAGCCGGTCCCAGCGGCTCGGATTGCTGACGATCTGCGCCTTGTAGAAGGAGGGGCACAGCACCGCGGCATGCGAGACCTCGCCGCAGACGCCGCAGCCGACGCAGCTGTCGAGCACGGTCGCGACCGGGTCGGTGCGCAGCGGATCGGGGTTGGGCTTGATCGACAGCGACGGGCAGCCCGAGAGCCGGATGCACGAATGGTCGCCGGTGCAGGTGTCGGAATCGACGCCGAACTTCTCGCGCACCGAACGCTTGCCCTCGGCGATCGCGCGGCGCACCAGCGGCTTCTCGCGCCGCTGGCGGTTCAGCATGCACTCCGATTGCGCGATCAGCACCTTCGGGCCTTTTTCCTTCGTCGTCAGCGCGTCCTTGAGCGCATCGCGCATGCCGGCGACGTCGTAGGTGCGGCGCAGCGTCTTCACCCACTTCACGCCGACGCCGCGCACCGCGCGCTCGATCTCGTGGCCGGTGCTACGCGTCGCGTTCACGGCGTTCGACGACAGGATGTCCTGGCCGCCGGTGGCCGAGGTGTAGTTGTTGTCGACCACGATCGTCAGGTTGTCGCTGCGGTTGAAGACCGCGTTGGCGACGCCGCTGGTGAGGCCGTTGTGCCAGAAGCCGCCGTCGCCCATCACCGAGATCGCCCGCTTGCCTGCCGGCGCGTTGAGCGCCGAGGCGCCCGCGCCGCCGAGCCCGTAGCCCATCGTGGTGTTGCCGATGTTGAACGGCGGCAGGATCGAGAACAGGTGGCAGCCGATGTCGGCGCTCACGTGATGCGCGCCGAGTTCGCGCTCGACCAGCTTCATGGCGCTGAAGATCGGGCGCTCGGGGCAGCCGGTGCAGAAGCCCGGCGGCCGCGCGTGGACGCTGTCGCCGAGCGGCAGCGAGGGCTCGAGCGCGCCATCGACGCCGACAGCGGCCACTTCGGTGAGCGGGATCACCTTGCGCACCGGCGCCGGCAGCGGCTGCAGCCGGCCGTAGCGTTCGCCGAAGGTGCGCGCGCCCTTGAGCAGCTCGGCCGCCGTGTACTCGCCGGCCACCGGCAGCATGTCCTTGCCGTGCAGCGCGGTGGCCGAGCCGGCCTGGCGCAGGATGGTCGCCAGGTTCTGCTCGACGAAGTTGGGCTGGCCTTCTTCCACGATCAGCACCGCGCGCTTGCCCTCGCAGAAGCGCAGCACCTCGCTCTCGATCACCGGATAGGCCACGTTCATGACGTAGAGCGGCACCTTGGAGTTGCCGTAGACGTCGGCCAGGTCGAGGCGCTCGAGCGCGCGCACCATCGTGTTGTAGCTGCCGCCCTGCACGATGATGCCGATGTCGTCGGCGCCCTCGGCGAAGAATTCGTTGAGCCGGCGGTCCTCGATGAACTTCACGGCGGCGGGCCAGCGGTCGCGCACCTTCTCCTGCTCGTGCACGAAGCTGGCCGGCGGCAGCACGATGCGGCCGACGTCGCGCTGCGGGTTCTCGAGCGCGTCCTGGAGCGTGAAGCTGGCGCGCCGGTTGTCGCCGGCGACGAAGTGCCCGTGCACGTGGCAAGCGCGGATGCGCAGCTGCAGCATCACCGGCGTGTGGCTGGCCTCGGACAACTCGAAGCCCTGCTTCACGGCCTCGACGATCGAGGGCAGGTTGGGCCGCGGGTCGAGCAGCCAGATCTGCGACTTCATCGCGAAGGCGTGGCTGCGCTCCTGCATGATCGACGAGCCCTCGCCGTAGTCCTCGCCGACGATGATCAGCGCGCCGCCGGTCACCCCGCCCGAGGCCAGGTTGGCCAGCGCGTCGGAGGCCACGTTGGTGCCGACCGTGGCCTTGAAGGTCACGGCGCCGCGCAGCGGGTAGTTGACCGAGGCCGCCAGCGTCGCGGCGGCGGTGGCCTCGCTGGCGCTGTTCTCGAAACGGATGCCGTGCTCGGCCAGGATGTCCTGCGCGTCGGCCAGCACGTCCATCAGGTGCGAGATCGGCGCGCCCTGGTAGCCGGCGACATAGGAAACTCCTGACTCCAGCAACGCCTTGGTGACTGCAAGAATGCCTTCACCGCGGAACACCTCGCCGTCGGCGAGCCGCAGCTTCTTCACTTCTTCGACGAACGATCGCTCTGCCATGGTGTCCTTTCATGCGTGGGACTTGCGCGTCGACCTCGACATCGCGGTCTCTATAATGTTGACAACTGAATGTATTCACAATCATGAATAACCCTAGACAAGCAAGCATCGTGCCCGCCACGGGTCCAGGGCCGTTCAGTGAAAAGGCGGCAGCGCCCGGCCGCCGCTTCGTCGACGACTACCTGCCCGCGCTGCTGGCGCAGGCGAGCCAGCTGATCTCGTCCGAGTTCCATCGGGTCGCGCGCCAGCATGGTTTTTCGGTGTCCGAATGGCGCGTCATGGCCTCGCTGGCCGGCGGCGCGGCAATCAGCATCGGCCAGCTGGCCCAGGTCACGGTGACCAAGCAGCCGACCGTGACGCGGCTGCTGGACCGGATGGAAGCCCGGGGCCAGATCGAGCGCCTGCCTCATGAAAGTGATCGGCGTGTCACCCTGGTGCGCATCACGCCCCAGGGCACGCAGGCGGTCGAGCACCTGATGGATCTGGCGCGCGAACATGAGCTGCGCGTGCTCGAGCCCTTCGGGCTGCAGCGCGCCGAGGAACTCAAGAGCACGCTGCGCCACATCATCGAGCTGCACGCGCGTGCGCCGGGCGAGGCGGCCGAAGACGACGAGTGAGGCGAGCGCGCCTCAGCGACGAGGCACCAGCACCGCGCGGCCGCGATGGCCGCGCTGGCCGATCCAGTCCATGGCGGCCGCGGCCTCTTCCAGTGCGAAGGGCTGCACTTCCAGCCGCAGCCTGCCGTCGGCCAGCCGCGCCAGCAGCTCCGGTGCCGCCGCGCGGCCGGCGGCTTCGCGGCGGAACATGTTGAGCGGCAGCAGTGACACGTCGCGCTGCAGGAAATGCGCAAGGTCCAGGGCCAGCGTGTTGCCCGCGGTGTAGCCGACCAGCACCGCGCGGCCGCCGGCCTGCACCTGCATCAGGGCGGCCGCAAGCACCGGTCCGCCGACGGTGTCGACCAGCAGGTCAGCGGACGCGGATGCCAACGTCGCGGACGGGTCGTCCCCCAGCACCAGCACCTTTGCCGCGGCCGGGATCGACGGCGCCTGCGCCGCGCGGCTCACCACCGCCGTGACTTCGGCACCGGCATCGAGCGCGAGCTGCACCACCAGCGAGCCGACCGCACCGGTAGCGCCCGTCACCAGCACGCGCTCGCCGGCGCGAACGCGGGCGACTTCGTGCAGCGCGACCCAGGCCGAGGTGCAGGGCGAGAAGAAGGCCGAGCCGAGGGTCGCGGGCACCGCGTCCGGCAGCAGGCCGAGCGCCTCGTCGGGCGCATCGATCTGCTCGCACCAGGTGCCGTCGGCCAGCGTGCCCAGGCCGCTGCCGCGCAGCCATACGCGCTGCCCCGCGGCCAGGCTGGCGCTCGCGACCACGACGCCCGCGGCCTCGACGCCCGGCGTATAGGGAAAGGGCGGGTGTTTCAGGAAGCTGCCTCGCCAGACCGTGCGGTCGATGTGGCCGACCGTGGCGGCCTCCATGCGCACGATCGTGCGGCCCGGGCGCAGCTGCGGCTCGGGCAGCTCCTGCACAGTGGGCGGCGCGTCGAAGGCATGCACGCGCACCGCCTTCATGCCAGCGTCTCCAGGAATTCGAGCACCGCGGCCGCGAAGGCCTCCGGCAGCTGGTCGGGCAGCGGCACCATGCCGCCCGCGATGTCGACGGTGCGCGCATTCGCCAGCTCGCGCTGCAGTTCGGCCGCATGCGGCGAGGCGAAGGGGTCCTCGGTGGCGCGCAGGATCAGCGTCGGCTGCAGCACGCGATGGATGGAGTCCTCCATCCGGTAGGCGGCGACCGCGCGATGGCCGTCCTCGGGGCTGCCGCTGGCGCGCAGCGCATCGCGCACGAAGGCTTCCAGCAGCTCCGGCCGACCGGCCGGGTAGAAGCCCTGGCGCCGTTGCCACAGGGCGGCGAGATGGGAGCCGTCGCCGCTGGGCGCGACTTCGTCGATCGGCGGCCGCCCGGCGCGCGCGCGCCGGAAGTTCGAGTCGGTGAAAGGCGTGGACGACAGCACCAGGCCGCGCACCCGCTGCGGAAAACTGGCCGCGATCTCGACCGCGATCACGCCCCCCGTGTGGTGGCCCACGACGTCCGCGCGTTCGATCTGCAGCGCATCGAGCAGCTCGATGGCGACGCGGGCCCAGCCTTCGATGCGGGCCGGCCCGTCGCCCGCGGCCGAGTCGCCGAAGCCGGCGGTGTCCATGGCGATCGCGCGGTACCGCTGGCCGAGCAGCGGCAGCACCTCGCGGTACTCGGTCCAGCTGCGCGGCGACTGGTGCAGCAGCAGCACCGGCGGCGCCTGGGTGGCGCCGCATTCGGCGTAGTGCACCTGCCCCACCGACAGGTCGGCGAAGGCGCGCCGGGTGGTCATTCCAGCGTCTCTGCGGCGGGCGGTTGCCAGAGACCCGCGTGCTTGAGCATGCCGAGCGTGCGCGACAGCACGTCGCGGCGATAGGCGCCGACGTCGCGCCCTTCGTAGGCGTAGAAGCCGCTGCCGCTCTTCAGCCCCAGCCGCCCCTCCTGCACCATCCGGTCCACGATGGCCGGCGCGGTGTAGCGCGCCTTGTCGATCGAGGCCGACATCTCGCGGCTCGCGTGATGCAGGATGTCGCAGCCCCCGAAGTCGATGAACTCGACCACGCCGAGCGCCGCGAAGCGCAGGCCCAGGCCGTAGCGCGTGGCCTTGTCGATCTCTTCCGCGGTGGCGGCGCCCTCCTCGATCATGCGGGCCGCCTCGTTCATCACCAGCGCCTGCAGCCGCGGCACGATGTAGCCGGGCGTGGCGCCGCAGACCACCGGCAGCTTGCCGATCGCCTCCATCAAGGCCTTGGTGCGCGCGAGCACGCCCGGGTCGGTGGCGGGATGGCAACTCAGTTCGACCACCGGGATCACATAGGCCGGGTTGAGCCAGTGCATGTTGAGAAAGCGCTCGGGCCGGCGCACCAGCGCCGCCAGCTGCGTCACGAGGATGCTGCTGGTGGTCGACGTGAGGATCGCGTCGTCGCGGCAATGCCGGTTGAGCGCCTCGAAGGCCTCACGCTTGGCCTCCAGCGTCTCGGGCACGCCCTCGAACAGCAGTTCCGCCGCGGCCAGCGCGGCCGGTGCGCCTGCCGCAGGCACGAACTCGACCCGCGCCGCGATCGCAGCGACCTGCGCCGCGTCGATCATGCCGAGCTGGGCCAGCCCCGCAAGGCTGGCTTCGATCTCGGCCTCGGCCTCGCCGCGCAGCTTCTGCCAGGCCTCGTCGCTGCGTGGGCGCAGGTCGACCAGCGAGATCCGATGGCCCGCATAGGCGAAGGCGATCGCGATGCCGCGGCCCATCCGGCCCGCGCCGACGGCCGCGAAACGAGGCCGTTCAGCGCCCATCGTGCAGCCTCGCCTTGAGCTGAGCCGGCGTCAGGTCCGAAAGACCCAGCGTCTCCAGCGTGCGCGGTCCCCGGCGCAGGTCGCGGCCGAGGAAGCCGCCGACGATGGCCAGCAGCCCGTGCGCGATCGGCGCATCGACGCCGGCAAAGCGCGCGGCCGAGGCCAGGAAGGCCAGCCCGAGCTCGGTGTCCTCGGTGATGTAGCGGTGCGTGTAGAGGTCGATGTTCTCGCGCCAGTCGCCCGACTTCACCAGTTGCTTGTGGGCATCGCCGTACATCCACTGGTCGTTGTTGTAGTGGTCGGCCAGCGGATAGTGCGGCGCCCCCTGCCCCAGCGCCTCGCGCACCGCGATGCGCTCCTGGTCGAGCCGGTCGGTCACGTCGCGCACCGCGCGCTGCGTGCCCTCGTTGTGGATGTCCCAGCGCTCGAAATGCTGCAGCGGCGCGGCATTCATCACCATCAGCGGCGGATGGATCACCGGGCCGGCGTTCATCAGAGCACCGGAGAGGGCATCTCCGCAGCCGTGCACCGCGGGATAGGCCTTGCGGATCACCTCGATCGCCTGGGCTTCCTTGCGCGCCGGATAGACGCCGGTCGGCAGGCGGATGGCGCGGATCGTCACGTTCACCTCGCGCTCGCCGTGCTTGCGCGCCAGATAGGGCAGCGTGCCGGTCTCGGCCCAGGCGACGTCGGCGCGGCTGCCGGCCTCGGCCACCCGGCGCGCCATCACGTAGCTGCCGAAGGTGCCCGGGGGCAGGAACACCACCTGGCCGTCGACCAGGTGCGGCGCCATGGCGCGGGCGATGTCCTCCTGGGCGATCGCCGGCGTCGGAATGACGATCAGCTCGGCATCGCGCAGCGCCGCGCCGATATCGGCCGTGGCCAGGGCGATCTTCACGTCGCGGCTGCCCTGCGCATCCTTCAGCGTGATCGATGCGGCCTGCACCACCGGTGCCAGCGCAGCGGCGTCGCGGCGCCAGAGACGCACTTCATGGCCGGCTTCGGACAGGTCGGCGGCGGCGGCATAGGCGCCGTGGCCGCCACCGAGGATTGCGATTTTCATGGGTTGCAGTCGAGGTTGGAAGTGGATGGGGCTTTAATACATTACTTTTCATCGGTTCATGTGTCAACTAAAAGCAAGGCATGTTCGCGTTTCCACTGATGGGACGGCGGTGACCAGTTGCACCCCGGTTCCCCGATCCATCGCACCGACCGGCAGTGCTGTCTCCGCCTCGCTCAGCCGTTGCGAAAGATGAAGCTGTAGGCGTTGAGCGCCGGCACGCCGCCCAGGTGCGCGTAGAGCACCTTGGAGCCGGCCGGGAACTCGCCGAGCCGCACCTTCTCGATCATCCCGTGCATCGACTTGCCCTCGTACACCGGGTCGGTCAGCATGGCCTCGAGCCGCGCACTGAGGCGGATGGCCTCGAGCGTGCCTTCGTTCGGCAGCCCGTATTCGGGGCCGCCGAAGCGGGTGTCGAGCACCACGTCCCTGTCGGTGATGTCACGCCCCAGATCGACCAGCGCCGCCGTGTGCTTCGCGATGCGCAGGATCTGGTCGAAGGTCTGCTGCGGCTTGGCCGACGCATCGATCCCGATCACGCGGTCGGCGCGCCCGTCGGCCGCGAAGCCGACCACCATGCCGGCCTGCGTGCTGCCGGTGACCGCGCAGGTCACGATGTAGTCGAACTTGAAGCCGAGTTCCGCCTCCTGTTGGCGCACCTCTTCGGCGAAGGCCACGAAGCCGAGCCCGCCCTTCGGGTGTTCGGAGCAGCCGGCCGGAATCGGGAACGGCTTGCCGCCGGCCCGGCGCACGCTCTCCAGCGCGTCTTCCCAGCTCTTGCGGATGCCGATGTCGAATCCTGCCGCGTCGAGCCGCACGTCGGCGCCCAGGATGCGCGACATCTCGATGTTGCCGACCCGGTCGTACACCGCATCGGAATAATTGACCCAGTTCTCCTGCACCAGCACGCACTTGAGGCCGAGGTGTGCCGCCACCGCCGCCACCTGGCGCGTCTGGTTCGACTGGATGCCGCCGATCGACACCAGCGTGTCGTAGCCACCTTCGAGCGCCTCGGGGATCAGGTACTCGAGCTTGCGGGTCTTGTTGCCGCCGAACGCGAGGCCGCTGTTGCAGTCCTCCCGCTTGGCAAACAGCTCGACCTTGCCGCCCAGATGGGCACTCAGCCGCTTGAGCGGCTGGATCGGCGTGGGGCCGAAGGTGAGCGGGTAGCGAGGGAATTGGGCGAGGTTCATTGCAACGGCTCCTGGTTCAAGACATGAACGGAATCGTAGAGACAATCGACATTTCGATGGTTGCGAAGTAGAGTGATTTCTTGCGCCAAACCTTCGTCATTGCCTGCGAATCATTGTTTTTATTTTGCTTTTTTCTCAATGTACGCAACAAAATTACCAACCAAGAATGAGCTCGATCGCACCGACCGCGCGATCCTGCGCGCGCTGCAGCGCGACGCCTCGGTGTCGAATGTGGCGCTGGCCGCCAAGGTCAACCTCAGCGCGCCGGCCTGCCTGCGGCGCGTCGAGCGGCTCAAGTCGATGGGGCTGATCAAGGGCGTGGTCGCGCTGCTCGACCCGGCCGCGCTGGACTGCGGCACGCTGGTGATGATCGGCGTGGTGCTCGACCGCTCCACGCCCGAGTCGTTCGCCGACTTCGAGAAGGCCGTGCAGAAGGTGTCGGGCTGCCTCGAGTGCCACGTGGTGACCGGCGAATTCGACTACTTCATGCTCGTGCGCACGCGCGACAACGACAGCTACAACCGCCTCCACGCGGAGCAGCTGCTGTACCTGCCGGGCGTGCGGCAGATCCGGACGTTCATGGTGCTGAAACAGGTCCTGTCGACCACGCAGCTGCCGCTTTGACGGACGGGGCCCGCCAACAACGACAAAGCCCGCACAAGTGCGGGCTTCGTTCAGAGCAACATGCGGCCTCGCGACCGCTCAAGCTCAGCGCGTCGGCTTGAACCCACGCGGCCTTTGCGCGTCGCGCGGCACGAACACCTTGCCGCCACCACCGCCGGCATGGCCGCGCGGCGCGAAGCCGTCGCCGCGACCGGCGCCGCCGCCGAAGCCGCCGCGCGGGGCATTGTCGAAACCGCCGCGCGGAGCGCTGTCGCCCCAGCCCGGCTTGCGGCCGTAGCCGCCGCCGCCTTCATCGCGGCCGCCGCCGAAACCGGCGTTGCCCGCATTCTGGAAGCCGCGCGGCGCACCGGCGCCCGGGCCGCGTGCATTGCGGTCGTTGAAGCCGCTGGCACCTGCGTAGTTGCTGCCGCCACCACCGAAACCACCGGTGTTGCCGCCGCGATGGCCGCCACCGCCGCCACCGAACTTGCGGTCGCGCGAATGGTTGTCGCGGCTGTCACGGCCACGGAAGTCGCCCTGCGGCGCACGCGATTGCGGCGCGCGCTGCTGCGGCTCGAGGCCGGGGATCACCTCGGGCTTGAACTGCTGGCGGGTGTAGCCCTCGATGTCGAAGATCCGGCGGCGGTCACGCTGCTCGGCGAAGGTGATCGCCAGGCCGTCGCGGCCGGCACGGCCGGTACGGCCGATGCGGTGGGTGTAGTCCTCGGCCTTCATCGGCAGGCCGAAATTGAACACGTGCGTGATGGTCGGCACGTCGATGCCGCGCGCGGCCACGTCGGTCGCCACCAGGATCTGCACCTGGCCCTGGCGCAGCGCCATCAGGCGGCGGTTGCGCAGGCCCTGGCTCAGCGCGCCGTGCAGCGCCACGGCGCTGAAGCCGTCCTGCTGCAGGTCGTTGGCGAGGCCGTCGCACTCGACTTGCGTGCTGGCGAACACGATCGCCTGGTTGATGGTCGTGTCGCGCAGCCAATGGTCCAGCAGCTTGCGCTTGTGCTGCATGTTGTCGGCCCAGAACAGGCTCTGCTTGATGTTGGCGTGCTTTTCCTGCGGGCTGTCGATGGTCACGCGCTGCGGCTCGCGCATCACGCGCTGGGCCAGCTGCTGGATGCGCGGCGCGAAGGTGGCGCTGAACATCATGGTCTGCTGGCGTTCGATCGTCAGCTGGTTGACTTCGGCCAGGTCGTCCGAGAAGCCGAGGTCGAGCATGCGGTCGGCTTCGTCGACCACCAGGAACTTGACCTGGTCGAGCTTGATCTGCATCGAGCGCTGCAGGTCGAGCAGGCGGCCCGGCGTGGCGACCACGAGGTCGGCGTTCTGCAGCTTGGCGATCTGCAGCTGGTAGGGCATGCCGCCCACCACGTTGGCGATGCGCAGGCCGCGGCAATGCTTGACCAGGTCGATGGCGTCGTGCGCGACCTGTTGCGCGAGTTCGCGCGTCGGGCACAGGATCAGGGCGCCGGGCGTGGCGGCCTTGAAGTGGCGCGAATTGGTCGGATCCTTGCGCTTGGCCTTCTTCGGCGGCGCTTCGCCGCGGGCTGCGGCTTCGGCGGCCAGGCGCTGGAACTCGGCCTTGCTGGCAGCTTCGGCTTCGGCCTGGCGCTGCAGCAGGGTGTGCAGCACGGGCAGCAGGAAGGCCGCGGTCTTGCCGCTGCCGGTCTGGCTCGACACCATCAGGTCGACGAAGCGGGTGGCGCCGTCGGCACCGCCGCTGGCGGTCATGGCGCGCGGGATTACCTGCTCTTGCACGGTGGTCGGCTGGGTGAAGCCCAGGTCTTCGACCGCGGCGATCAGCTCGGGCGCCAGGCCCAGCTTGATGAAGCCGTTCGGCAGCTTCGGCTCGGCGGTGGTCTCGACCGCGTCCAGAGCCTCGAGCTCGGGTGCATCGTTGGAAACGGAAAGCGACTCGCTGATCACGGCGGAAACAGCGAAATCATCGGATTGCACAGGCGCGAACTCGCCCTGCGCTTCAAAAGCGTCGGTCATTTATTCAATCTCAAACGCGAGCGCTGCCGTAGGCGGCGCCCCGTCGGGTGGTGAAAAACATCAACCATCCAACGACGTTCAGCCTTCGACTCTCGTCGGGGCTGCGGCCCGTGATTCAGTCACTCACTGTGACTCGGGCGCGATGTGCAAGATAGGGAGATGCAAGAAAACGCTGAAAAGGCTCTCTCAGCGAAGTCATCGATTATCGCATGGACTCGGGTTTTTACCTAATCCTTAATCCTGAACCTCAATCCTGAAGCCGCAGGAAGGTCTCCCGGTAGTGCGCGAGCTCTTCGATCGACTCGTGCACATCGGCCAGCGCCGTGTGGGCCTGCTGCTTCTTGAAGGCGTTGTAGGCCGCCGGCTTCCAGCGCTTGGCGAGTTCCTTCAGGGTGCTGACGTCCAGGTTCCGGTAGTGGAAGTACGCTTCCAGCTTGGGCATGTACTTGACCAGGAAGCGCCGGTCCTGGCCGATGGTGTTGCCGCACATCGGCGAGCCGCTCTTCGGGATGTAGCGCGAGATGAACTGGATCAACTGCTGCTCGGCCGTGGCCTCGTCCAGCGTCGAGGCCTTGACCTTGTCGATCAGCCCGCTGCGCCCATGCGTGCCCTTGTTCCAGGCATCCATCGCATCGAGCACTTCGTCGCTCTGGTGGATCACCAGCACCGGGCCATCGATGCAGGGCGTCAGGTCGGGGCCGGTGACGACCACCGCGATCTCGAGCAGGCGCTCTTTCTCGGGGTCGAGGCCGCTCATCTCGCAGTCGAGCCAGACGAGGTTCTGGTCGCTCTTCTTGAGCGTGGCGGGGGCGGTCGATTCGATGGTTTCAGGCATCGGGCGATTGTCGTCGATGGCCCCGCGCCCGGACCGGCGCCGGACGCCCCTGCTGGCAGCAGGCCGACAGGGCGACCCGGATTGGCGGCCGGTAGGCGGGGGCTAAACTCAGCCGCCATGTCCTCCGCCCTGCCCGCCTCCCTCATTCTCACGATGGCCTTCGCGCTCGCGCTGGTCGCGGGCCTGGCCATGAAGTTCTGGCTCGCCAGCCGCCAGGTGCGCCATGTCGCGCGCCACCGCCACGCCGTGCCGGCGCCTTTTCAGCAGGCCATCACGCTCGCGGCACACCAGAAAGCCGCCGACTACACCGTCGCGAAAACCCGCTTCGGCCTGCTCGAGACGGCCTGGAGCGCGGCCCTGCTGCTCGCCTGGACCCTGTTCGGCGGCCTCGACCTGCTGAACCGGGTGCTGCTGGACGCAATGGGCAGCGGCATGTGGCAGCAGCTCGCGCTGCTGGCCGCCTTCGCGCTGATCGGCGGCCTCGCCGAGCTGCCCTTCACGCTGTGGCAGACCTTCAGGCTCGAGGAGCGCTTCGGATTCAACAAGATGACCTGGCGGCTGTGGCTCGCGGACGCCGCCAAGGGCCTGCTGCTGGGCGCGCTGATCGGGCTGCCGATCGCGGCGCTGATCCTCTGGCTCATGGGCGCCGCCGGCAAGCTGTGGTGGCTGTGGGCGTGGGCCGTATGGATGGGCTTCAACCTGCTGCTGATGCTGGTCTATCCGACCTTCATCGCGCCGATCTTCAACAAGTTCAAGCCGCTCGACGACGCAACCCTCAAGGCGCGCGTCAACGCGCTGATGCAGCGCTGCGGCTTCGCGGCCAAGGGCCTGTTCGTGATGGACGGCAGCAAGCGCAGCGCGCATGCCAATGCCTACTTCACGGGCTTCGGCGCCAGCAAGCGTGTGGTCTTCTATGACACGCTGCTGCGCCAGCTCAGTGCCGGCGAGGTCGAGGCCGTGCTCGCGCACGAGCTGGGCCACTTCCGCCACAAGCACGTGATGAAGCGCATGGCGGCCATGTTCGCGCTGAGCCTGGCCGGCTTCGCGCTGCTGGGCTGGCTGTCGGCCCACACCTGGTTCTACACCGGCCTGGGCGTGCAGCCCAACCTGGCGGCGCCCAATGACGCGCTCGCGGTCCTGCTCTTCATGCTGGCGATGCCGGTGTTCGGCTTCTTCGTGGCGCCACTGCCGGTGCTGGTGTCGCGCAAGCACGAGTTCGAGGCTGATGCCTATGCGATCGCGCAGACCAGCGGCGCCGACCTGTCGGCCGCCCTGCTCAAGCTCTACCAGGACAACGCCTCGACGCTGACGCCCGACCCGGTCTTCGTGAAGTTCTACTATTCGCATCCGCCGGCCTCCGAGCGCTTGGCGCGGATGTCTGTATGAAACACCCCCGAAGCGCCTGCGGCGCCCCGAGTCGCTGCCAGAGGCAGCGGCTCTTCGGGTCCGTCCAAGCCTGCGCAGGCAGGCTTGGAGCCGCGGACCTCAGCCCCTCAAGGGGGCGATACCAGCGGCCCGGCAAAGCCGGTTCCGCGGTATCCCTGGCATTAAGCTGCGCCGGGTTGAAGCGTTGCGGGTCACGTGACGCGCAAGAGTAACCAGGATCAGACCATGAGCAGCATGCTGAAAATCAAGGACTGGAAGACCGAGGCCCGCCGGGCGCTGAGCGCCACCGAGATCGTGGCCGGGCTGGCCCGGCTCGAGGGCTGGAAGCTGACGGGCGATGGCCCGAATGTCGCGATCGAGAAGAGCTTCGGCTTCGCCAACTACTTCGAGACCATCGCCTTCGTGAACGCACTGGCGCTGGTGGCGCACCGGCAGGACCACCATCCCGACCTCTCGGTGCACTACAACCGCTGCGTCGTGCGCTTCAACACGCACGACGTCGGCGGCCTCACCGCGACCGACTTCGAGTGCGCGGCCCAGGCCGACGCACTGCTTGGGCCCTGACCGCATGGATCGCACCCTTGGCTAAGCAGCAGCGCGGCGGCAGCAGCGGCGCTGCCTTGCGCGACGGACTGGTGGTCGCCGGCCACGGACGCCACTGCCTGGTCGAGACGCCCGAGGGCGAGCGCCTGATCTGCCATCCGCGCGGCAAGAAGAGCCAGGCCCTGGTCGGCGATCGTGTGCAATGGCAGGCCAGCGAGGACGAGGGCACGATCGAGAAGGTGCTGCCGCGCAAGAACCTGTTCTACCGCCAGGACGAGATCCGCACCAAGTCCTTCGCGGCCAACCTGGACCAGGTGCTGATCCTGATCGCGGCCGAGCCCGAGTTCTCCGAAACCCAGCTGACCCGCGCCCTGATCGCGGCCGGCGCCGAGCGCATCACGCCGGTCATCGCGCTCAACAAGAGCGATCTGGCCGTGCCCTTCGAACGGGCCTCGGGACGGCTCGCGCCTTATCGCCGCATGGGCTATCGCGTGCTGCCGATGTCGCTGACGGCGGAAGGCGGCGCTGGCCATGCCGAGCTGACCGAACTGCTGGCGGGCAAGGTCACCCTCGTGCTCGGGCCCTCCGGCGCCGGCAAGAGCACCTTGATCAATCTGCTAGTGCCCGGCGCCCGCGCGCTGACCGGAGAGATCTCGCAGGCCCTCAACTCGGGCAAGCACACCACCACCAGCACCACCTGGTACTGGGTGGACGCGGCGCGGACCACGGCGCTGATCGACTCGCCGGGCTTCCAGGAGTTCGGGCTGCACCACATCGAGCCGATGCAGCTCGCGCACCTGATGCCCGACATCGCCGAACACGCCACGGCCTGCAGGTTCTACAACTGCACGCACCTGCACGAGCCGGGCTGCGGCGTCATCGCGCAGGTGGCGTCGCCTTCGCACGAAGGCGCGATCAGCGTCTCGCGCTACCGGATCTACGGCGAGTTGTTCGCCGAGCTGAGCCAGAGCAAATACTGACGCGCTAACGAGGCGAGGCCAGGATCTCGCCCAGCGCATCGACCAGCGCGCCGCACTGGTCGCGCGTGCCGACGCTGATGCGCAGGTACTGCGCGATGCGCGCCTGCGCGAAGTGGCGTACCAGCACGGCACGCGAACGCAGCGCCGCGGCCAGCGCCGCCGCGTCGTGCCCGGGATGGCGCACGAACAGGAAGTTGGCCTGCGACGGCAGCACCTCGAAGCCCAGGTCCTCGAGCTGCAGCGCCAGGCCCTCACGGGTGTCGACCACCGCGTCGCGGGTCTTCGCGAACCAGGCGTCGTCCTCGAGCGCGGCGATGGCGCCAGCGCTGGCGAGTCGATCAATCGGGTAGGAGTTGAAGCTGTTCTTGACGCGCCGCAGCGCATCGATCAGCGGCGGCTGGCCGCAGGCGAAGCCGACGCGCAAACCGGCCAGCGAGCGCGACTTCGACAACGTCTGGACCACCAGCAGGTTCGGATGGCGGGCGATCAGCGGCAATGCGCTCTGGCCGCCGAAATCGACGTACGCCTCATCGACCAGCACGACCCGGTCCGGGCAGGCCGCGAGCAAGTCCTCGATCTGCGCCAGCGGCAGGCCGATCCCCGTCGGCGCGTTCGGATTGGCGACCACGATGCCGGCACGGCGGCCCGCCCTGGCGCGCGCGGCCAGTGCCTCGGCGTCGATGCGCAGCGCGTCGTCGACCGGCTGCAGCTCGCAGGCGATGCCGTAGAGCTGCGCGTAGACCCGATAGAAGCTGTAGGTGATGTCGGGGACGAGCAGCGGCGCGTCCTGCTGGAAAAAGGCGAAAAAGGCGTGCGCCAGCACCTCGTCGGAGCCGTTGCCGGCGAACACCTGGCTGCTCTCGAGGCCATGGCGCGCGGCGATCGCTTCGCGCAGCACGGTCGACTCGGGGTCCGGATAGCGCTCGAGCCCGGCCTCCGCTGCACGCTGGATCGCATCGATGGCCCGCGGCGACGGCGGATACGGGTTCTCGTTGGTGTTGAGCTTGACGAGGTTCGCGATGCGCGGCTGTTCGCCCGGCACATAGGGCTCGAGCGCCGCGATGCGGGGGCTCCAGAAACCCGGGGTCATCCGAGCAGTCGGGCGAGCGTCAGCAGCGCCAGCAGCACCATCCACATCACGACCGAACGCCACACCAGGCCGACCACGCTGCGAAGGTGGCCGGGCTCGGGCTCGCGGCCGGGGGTGCTGCCGCCATCGGGCGCCGGGCCGCCGGCGAAGGAGTCGCCGGCCTGGGCGCGCGACAGCGGATCGTTGATCGGCAGCACGCTCAGCGTGCCGCCACCGAGGCTGACGTTGACCGCCCCCGAGGTGGCCGCGAGGATCACGCCGTCGTTGCCGTTCGGGAAGCGCCGGGCGTCGTTGCGCCAGCAATCGATCGCTTCCTCGAAGCTGCCGACCACCGCGAAGCCCAGCGCGGTGATGCGCGCCGGCAGCCAGTCGATCACTTCCCAGGCTCGCGCCGCGGCCTGCTGGACCCAGATGCTCGACGGCTGCATCGAGGCGCCGTTCTTGTGGGCCCAGTAGCGCGAGACGAACTCGCTCATGCGATAGAAGACCGCACCGGCCGGCCCGAGGCCGATGGCCGCGAGGATCGAGAACCAGGCGAGCACGCCGAACACGTGCCGATGCGCCGCGATCACCGAGTGCTCGATCACGTGGCGCACGATCTCGCTGCGCGGCAGGTCGGCCGCATCGACCTGTTGCCACTGGGCGAGCAGCGAACGCGCGAGCGGTTCGTCGCCTTCGTCGAGCGCATCGCGGATGCCGGTGAAATGGTGGCTGAACTGGCGAAAGCCCAGCGTGACATAGAGCAGTGCGATGCTCCAGAGCACCGCAAAGGGCAGCCCCAACGTGAGGACCAGCGCCCAGTGCACGGCCAGCGCAAGCAGCGTCGGCACCCCCACCGCGAGGCTCCAGGCCACCCAGCCGTGGTTCGGCTTGCCGGCGTCGAAGTTGCGGCTGGTCCAGCGCGTCCACGCCAGCACGCCGCCGTACACGGGGTTGTGGTACGCCAGCGGGCGCACCTGCTCGATCAGCAACGCGCAGAGGATCGCAAAGAAGCTCATTCGCAGATTCTATGACCCCCAGGTTGGCTCACTTCGTGTAGCCGCCCACCCCCTTCCAGGGGGCGATACCAGCGGCCCGGCAAAGCCGGTTCCGCGGTATCCCTGGAAAAAGCCATTACGCACTGAGGAAGCGATAGAGATTTCTGAGCATGCCCGCGGTCGCGCCCCACACGTAGCGCTCGTGCAGCCCATCCTGGTAGGGCATCGAGAGCCATTGGCGCGCGTTCTGGCCGTCGCCGACCAGGGCATGGCGGCGGTGGTTCGCCGGGTCCATCAGAAAGGCGAAGGGCACCTCGAAGGCCTCCTCGACCTCGTAGGGATTGAGGTTCAGCTCGAAGCCCGGACGCACCAGCGCGACCACCGGCGTCACGATAAAGGAAGTGACCGTGGTGTAGGTCGGCAGGCTGCCGAGGATCTCGATGTAGTCCGCCGACAGGCCGACCTCCTCCCAGGCCTCGCGCAGCGCGGCGGCGGCGATGTTGGCGTCTTCGGGGTCGACCCGGCCGCCGGGGAAAGCCACCTGACCCGAATGGTTCTTCAGGTGCGAGCTGCGTTCGGTCAACAGCACCGTGGGCTCGTCGCGCATCACGATCGGGACCAGCACCGCGGCCTGCGCCGGCGCGCGGTCGATCATGCGCGGCTCACGCCGCATCTCGGGCGTCCAGGCCGGCGGCATGGCGAAACGATCGCGCAAGGCCTTGACGCCGAGGCGTGCCGGATCCACCGGCGGCAGGCCGCGGTCGACACCGATCACGGGCACCGCGCGCGGGTCGAAGGACTGCAATGCCGGCGGGACGATGGCATTGATGACCTCGACGGGAGAGGCGCGCATGGCCGGCGGTGGAGTGGTCAAAGAGGGAACTCGAGGAGTGAAATGAGAAATCCCCGGCCGGGGGGCACGGGGCGCACAACTAGATCATGAATCGGCAGCGGCCTTGCGGCACCAATGCAAAAAGCCGCCTCGAGTGGCGGCTTTTTGCACGGCAAGGGGCGCTCTTCTTACTGAGCGGCCGAAGCGGACGGAGCCTTGCCCGGCAGCTTTTCCTTGATGCGAGCCGAACGGCCGCTGCGCTCGCGCAGGTAGTACAGCTTGGCACGGCGGACATCGCCGCGGCGCTTGACTTCGATCTTGGCGATCAGCGGGCTGTAGGTCTGGAACGTGCGTTCCACGCCTTCACCGCTGGAGATCTTGCGCACGATGAAGCCGCTGTTGAGGCCGCGATTGCGCTTGGCGATCACGACGCCTTCGTAGGCCTGCAGACGCTTGCGCGTGCCTTCGACGACGTTCACGCTGACGATGACCGTGTCACCGGGCATGAAATCGGGAATCTGCTTGTTGAGCCGGGCGATTTCTTCCTGCTCGAGAGTCTGGATAAGGTTCATGTTTTTCCTGCGTTCGATCTTGTCCGCACTACACAAAAGGCGCCATGAAGTCCGTTGAGCCAACTCAGATGGCTCGGCGCGGCCGGATAGAGGATCGGGGAACCGAAGATTATAGCTTTTTTTTCAGCGACTTCTCGTCCACTGCGCTGAGCCGTCCGGCACGCCGGGCGGCGTCGATCAGATCGGGGCGCTTGTCGCGGGTGATCGCAAGGCGCTGGTCGCGGCGCCAGCGCTCGATCTGCACGTGATGGCCCGACAGCAGCGGCGCCGGCACGCCTTCGCCCCGCCATTGCTCGGGCCGCGTGTAGTGGGGGCAGTCGAGCAGGCCGTCGAGCGCCGGATTGAAGCTGTCCTGCACATGGCTGGCTTCGTCGCCGAGCACGCCGGGCTGCAGCCGCGCGACCGCATCCAGCAGCGCCATGGCCGGGATCTCGCCGCCCGACAGCACGAAATCGCCCAGGCTCAGCTGGTGCGTGACCCGCGCATCGATGAAGCGCTGGTCGATCCCCTCGTAGCGCCCGCAGACCAGCACCGCGCCCTCGCCGGCCGACCAGCGCTCGACCGCCTCGTGGCGCAGCGCCTCGCCGATCGGCGAGAACAGCACCACCGGCGCCGGCGCGCCGCGCGCGGCCAGCGCCGCGTCGAGGCAGGTCGCGAGAGGCTCGGCCATCATGACCATGCCGGGGCCGCCGCCGAAAGGCCGGTCGTCGACGCGCCGGTAGTTGCCCTCGGCGAAGTCGCGCGGATTCCACAGCACGACCTCGACCTGCTTCGACTCGTAGGCACGGCGGGTCACGCCGCTCGCGAGGAAGGGCGCGAACAGTTCGGGAAAGAGGGTGATGACATCGAAGCGCATGAGCGCCGGACCGGGGCCTGATCTGGCCGGGTCAGTAGTCGGGCTGCCAGTCGACCGTGATCAGCCGACCCGCCAGATCGACCTTGTCGACGAAGACGGCAACGAAAGGCACCATGCGCTCGACCGGCTTGCCGTCTTCCTGCGCATCGAGCACCAGCGTGGTCTGCGGGCCGGAGGCGAGCAGTTCGCGCACGGTGCCGAGCGCCACGCCCTCGCGGTTGACCACCGCCAGACCGATCAGGTCGACCCAGTAGTACTCGTCATCGCCGGCGGTCGGGAAACTCGAGCGCGGCACGAACACGCGCGCGCCGCGCAGCGCCTCGGCCGCATTGCGGTCGGGCACGTCCTCGGACGAGGCGACGATGACGTCGGAATGTTCCTTGGCTTCGCGGATCGCGAGCTTGAACGCCTGGCCGCCCGCTGCGCCCGGGGGCTGGAGCAACCATCGCTTGGAAGAGAAAAGCGCCTCGGGCTGGGCGCTGTGAGGCAGGACCTTGAACCAGCCCTTGATGCCCCAGGCATCGGCGATGCGCCCGACTTCGATCGCATCCGCCGGCAATTCGGCGGCTTCGAGGGTGGGCAGCATCGCCTGGCCGGCAGTCTTAGGCTGCAGCCTTGGGAGCCGCCGCAGCGGCTTGCTTGATCAGGCGAATGACCGTGGGCGAGGCTTGCGCGCCGACGCTCTTCCAGTAGGTCAGGCGGTCCTGGGCGATGCGGATGCTTTCCTCGTTTTCCTTCGCGGTCGGGTTGTAGAAACCCAGGCGCTCGATGAAACGGCCATCGCGGCGAACGCGCTTGTCCGACACGACGATGTTGAAGAACGGACGGCCTTTGGAACCGCCGCGGGAGAGTCGAATGACGACCATGATTTATCCTTGGGGTGGTGCAGCAAACCCGCAAGGTTCGCCCACAGTGTTCTTTCAGCGTCGAGACACGCGACATGGCCACCCGGCCAGCGACACGCTGAAAAGCCCACGATTATAGCCCGCTCTCCCGTTTTTCCAATCCCAGGCCTCGCCAAGTTCCCCCGAATGACCCAGATCCGACCCAGCCGCGACGACGACGTCGCGGCCATCACCGCCATCTACGCGCACCACGTGCTGCACGGCACAGGCACCTTCGAGACCGAAGCGCCGGCCGCCGCCGACATGGCCACCCGCCGGGCCGACGTGCTGGCCAAGAACCTGCCCTACCTGGTGGCCGAGCGCGACGGCGAGCTGCTCGGCTTCGCCTACTGCAACTGGTTCAAGCCGCGCCCCGCCTATCGATTCTCGGCCGAGGACTCGATCTACCTGGCCGACAGTGCCCGCGGCCAAGGCCTCGGCGCCCGGCTGCTGGCCGCACTGTCACAGGCCGCCGAAGCGGTCGGCGTGCGCAAGCTGATCGCGGTGATCGGCGACTCGGCCAACGCCGGCTCGATCGGCGTGCACCGGACCCAGGGCTTCACCCACGTCGGCGTGCTGAAGGATTGCGGCTGGAAGTTCGGCGAGTGGCGCGACGTGGTCCTGATGGAGAAGGTGCTGGGCGAAGGCGCCTCCACCCGCCCCGAATGAAAAACAAGACCGTGGCCGCGTGGCTGGCCTTCCTGGGCGGCCCGCTGGGGCTGCATTGCTTCTACCTGCGCGGCTTTTCGAGCCTGCTGGGCTGGCTGCTGCCGATCCCGACCGCGCTCGGCCTCTACGGCATCGAGCGGGTCCGCATGTACGGCAGCGACGACGGCCTGAGCTGGGCGCTGATTCCGATGCTGGGCTTCACCATCGCGGGCTGCGCGCTCACCGCCATCGTCTACGGGCTCATGACGCCGGAGAAATGGAATGCGCGCTACAACGCCGGGCGCTCCGGCGATGCCGCGGCCGGCAACACCAGCTGGCTCACCATCGGCGCGGTGGTGCTGGCACTGTTCTTCGGCAGCACGATCCTGATGGCCAGCATCGCCTTCAGCTTCCAGCGCTTCTTCGAGCACCAGATCGAGGAAGGGCGAAAGATGTCGCAGTAGGGGCTCGCCCCCAGGTTGGGCTCACTTCGTGTAGCCCGCCCACCCCCTACCGGGGGCAACACCAGCGGCCCGGCGAAGCCGGTTCCGCGGTGGGACTGTTGCTCGCCCCCAGGTTGCCCGCACTTCGTGTCGGGCGCCCACCCCCTTCCGGGGGCAACACCAGCGGCCCGGCGAAGCCGGTTCCGCGGTGTTTCACCAACAAGGCCGGGCTGCGCCGGCCGATTGCGTCAGAAGACCTGCAGGCCGATCCAGTAGGCGATCGCGGCCACGAAGGCGGAGGCCGGAATCGTCAGCACCCAGGCCCAGACGATGTTGCCGGCCACGCCCCAGCGCACCGCGCTGGCGCGCTGCACCGAGCCGACACCGACGATCGCGCCGGTGATGGTGTGGGTGGTCGACACCGGGATGCCCAGCGCGGTCGCCAGGAACAGGGTCAGCGCCCCGCCGGTCTCGGCGCAGAAGCCGCCGACCGGCTTCAGCTTGGTGATCTTCTGGCCCATGGTCTTGACGATGCGCCAGCCGCCGAACATGGTGCCCAGCGCGATCGCGGTGTAGCAGCTCACGATGGTCCAGGTCGGCGGCGCGGCCGCATCGGCGGCCGCGTAGCCGGTGGCGATCAGCAGCATCCAGATGATGCCGATGGTCTTCTGCGCGTCGTTGCCGCCATGGCCCAGGCTGTAGGCGCCGGCCGAGACCAGCTGCAGCCGCCGGAACCAGCGGTCGACGCGCGACGGCGTGGCGCGCCGGAAACCCCAGGCGACGACGACCATCATGAAGGACCCCAGCAGGAAGCCCAGCAGCGGCGAGACGAAGATGAAGGCCACGGTCTTCCAGATGCCGGAGGCGACCAGGGCGCCCGAGCCGGCCTTGGCGATCACCGCGCCGACGATGCCGCCGATCAGCGCGTGCGACGAGCTGCTCGGGATGCCGTAGTACCAGGTGACGAAGTTCCAGCTGATCGCGCCGACCAGCGCGCCGAAAACCACGTGCACGTCGACGATGCCCGGTTGCGCGATGCCCTTGCCGATGGTCGCCGCCACGCTCAGGTGGAACACGAAGATCGCGACCAGGTTGAAGAAGGCTGCGAACACCACAGCCTGGCCGGGCTTGAGCACCCCGGTCGACACAACGGTGGCGATCGAGTTCGCCGCGTCGTGGAAGCCGTTCATGAAATCGAAGGCAATGGCCAGCGCGACCAGAACCACCACCACCCAGAGGGCGACCTGAACCGTTGCCATTCGAGATTCCGTCAGTTCAGGAATTCTCGAGGACGATGCCCTCGATCACGTTGGCGACGTCCTCGCACTTGTCGGTGATGGTCTCGAGCAGTTCGTAGATGGCCTTGAGCTTGATGACCTCGCGCACATCGGGCTCCTCGCGGAACAGCTTGCTCATGGCGCTGCGCATCACGCGGTCGGCATCGGATTCGAGCCGATCGATCTCCTCGCAGGTCTTCAGCGTGGCTTCGGCCGTGGCCGGGTCGGCGATCTTCGAGAGGAACTTGACCGCGTCCTTGACGCGTTCGCAGCACTTCACGCTGAGCGTAGTGAGGCGCGTGATCTCCTCGGTCATGTGCCGCACGTCGTACAGCGCCATGGTCTCGGCCGAGTCCTGGATCAGGTCGGCCACGTCGTCCATGGTGTTGATCAGCTTGTGGATCTGCTCGCGGTCGATCGGCGTGATGAAGGTCTTGTGGATCAGCCGGTTGACGTCATGCGTGACGCGGTCGGCCGCCCGCTCGGCGTTGTCGACGTCGCGGTTGTACTGCTCGCGCAGATGCAGGTCGTTGTAGTTGGCCACGAGGTGCTCGAACGCGCGCGCGGCTTCGACAATGCGGTCGGCGTGCTGATTGAACATCTCGAAAAAATTCCCCTCGCGGGGCAGCAGCTTGCCGAACATGGCGCTCTCCTGGGTTCAAAGGGCCGTCGCAAGCACATGCCCGTGACGCCATCGTGAAAAAACCGCGCAAGTGTAATGGCCGGGCTCGGGAGCGGCTCTCAGAGCCGTTCGATCCGCTGGTCCGCCACCTGCGCGAGTTGAAGGGACGTGACCTGCTCCGGGGCGATTTCCGCCAATGGCAGCAGGACGAAGGCACGCTCGCCCATCCGCGGATGCGGCAGGCTGAGCTGCGCGGTCTCGAGCACCGCGTCGCCGTGGCGCAGCAGGTCGAGATCGAGGGTACGGGGCGCATGGCGGTAGGGCCGCTCACGGCCCGCGCCCGCTTCGAGGCGCTGCAGCTCGGCCAGCAGCGCGTGCGGGTCGAGCGCCGTCCGGAGCTCGACGACCGCATTGATGAAGTCGGGGCCGCCCGCATCCACCGGTGCGCTTCGATAGAGCGAGGAACGGGCGCTGACGCGGGTCTGCGGCAACGCATCCAGGTCGTCCATGGCCTGCCCCACGGTGGCGCGCGCGTCGCCGAGATTGGCGCCGATCCCGACAAAAGCCCTGAAGCTCATTCGGCTGCAACGCCGCCCGCCTCGCCGGCGCCACCGCTGCGCGGCTTGCGCCGGCGGCGGCGCTTGCGCGGCGCATCGGCGGCCTCGCCGTCCGGCGGCAGGTCGGTGTCGGCCTCCTCGGTCGGCGACGCCTCCCGACGCTCGACAGGGCCTTCGGCCTGCGAACGCGCCGGCACGCGCTGGCGCGTCTTCGTCTTCTTGTGCTGCTCGTCGCGCACCTGGTCCATCAGGTCCTGGCGGCGCAGGTCATCGGCGGTGCTGAACTCCTGCCACCACTCGGCGATCGCTTCGTTGACCTCGCCGACGTCGGCGCGCAGCCGCATGAAATCGAAGGCGGCGCGAAAGCGCGCCTGCTCGACCAGGCTGTGGGGCGTCGCGCCGCTGCGCTTGTCGAAGCGCGGCTGCATCATCCAGATCTCGCGCATGTCGGCCGCCAGCTTGCCGCGGCCCGAGACATCGCCGATGCGGGCGTTGAAGACGTCGTCGATCGCATCCTGCAGCGCCGGGAACGAGGGCTGCGGCCGCTGGCCGTGCCGGCCCTCGAGCCGCTGGGCCCAACCGTCGCGCACGTCGGCCCACAGCACGCAGGCCAGCAGGAAGCTCGGCGCCACCGGCTTGCCCTCGCCGACCCGGCGGTCGGTGTCCTGCAGCGCGGCATGGACGAAGGGCTGGTCGGCACGCTCGACCACGACGTCCAGCAGCGGGTAGATGCCGGTCGCCAGGCCGAGCTTGCGCAGCTGCGCCACCGTCGCGACCGCGTGGCCGGTCTGCAGCAGCTTGAGCATCTCGTCGAACAGGCGGCTCTGCGGCACGTCGGCCAGGAGCCGGCTCGACTCGACCAGCGGCGCCGCGGTCTTGGGCTCCAGCTGGAAGCCCAGCGCCGCCAGCTTGGCCGAGAAGCGGATCGCGCGAATGATGCGCACCGGATCTTCGCGGTAGCGCGTGATCGGGTCGCCGATCATGCGCAGCGTGAGCTTCTTGGCGTCCTTGATGCCGTTGTGATAGTCGACCACGATCTGGCTGGCCGGGTCGTAGTACATCGCGTTGACCGTGAAGTCGCGCCGCGCGGCGTCCTCTTCCTGCGGGCCCCAGACGTTGTCGCGCAGCACCCGGCCGCTGGCGTCCACGGCGTGCTTCATGCCCGCGAGCTCGCCCTTGCTGGTGCGCTCGTTGCCGGCCACCTGCTCGGCGCCGGCGTTGTCCATGTAGGCACGGAAGGTCGAGACCTCGATCACCTCGTGCTCGCGGCCGCGCCCGTACACCACGTGCACGATGCGAAAACGCCGGCCGATGATGAAGGCGCGGCGAAACAGGCTCTTGACCTGCTCCGGCGTGGCGTTGGTGGCGACGTCGAAGTCCTTGGGGCGCAGGCCCAGCAGCAGGTCGCGCACCGCGCCGCCCACCACGTAGGCCTCGTAGCCGGCCTGCTGCAGCGTGGTCACCACGTTCTTGGCGCGCTCGTCGACCAGCGCCGGGTCGATGCCGTGCACGGCGGCGGCCACCTCCTGGCGCTTGCCGAAGCGGGCCTTGCCGCCGGATGCGGCGGCGCCGGATTTGCCGAGGATTTTGTCGATGAATTTCTTGATCATTGGAGAGAGGGCTTCGCCCTATTCGTTTTCGAGCATCGACCGGATCAGCGGGATCGTGATCGCGCGCTGGGTCTGCAGTGCGTAGCCGTCGAGCTGCGCGAGCAGCTCCATCAGGCTGCCGAGGTCGCGGCTGAAACGATGCAGCATGTAGTCGAGCACTTCGTCCGACAGCATCACGCCGCGATCGTCGGCCGCCTGGCGCAATACGGCACGCCGTTCGGCCTCGCTCAACACCTGCAAGTGGAACACATGGCCCCAGCCCAGGCGCGTGCGCAGGTCCTCGCGCAGCGGCAGGTCGGCCGGCGGCAGCGCGCCCGCCGCCACCACGCCGCGCTGCAGGCTCTGCGCGTTGACGAACCAGTTGAAGGCCGCGTGCTGCTGGACGGCGGTGTAGAGATGGACGTCGTCGAGCAGCACCGCGCCCCAGCGCTCGTCGAACTCGGGCGGGTGCATCGCCCCCGGATCGAGCCAGCCGACGCTGGCGCCCTGCTCGCGCAGCGCGCCGCGCACGGCCTCCAGCAGGTGGGTCTTGCCGCTGCCGCCCTCGCCCCAGAGGTAGGTCGGCACCGGCGAGTGGAGCGTGGGCGCGCGCGCATCGCCGACCCACAACTGCAGGTGGCGCAGCGCCGGCTCGTTCGGGCCGGCGAAGAAGCCCGCGAGGGTCGGGCCGGTCGCGATGCCGATATCGAGCGCGAGCTGCTTCATGCCGTGGCCGCCGAGGGCGGCAGGGATGGCGCGGACGACGCAATGGAAGGGTTCATGGAGAATTGGCGCAGGACACGTAGTGGCAAGCGGGGGGAGGGTCGACCAGGACCCTTAAAATCGTGGCGAATTCTATCGGCCCGCCCAGATCGGTTGCCGGCCTCATTGTCCTCTCCTTCCGCCCTCCCCTTCCAGCCCGGCCCGCCATGAACTCCAACACCACCCCCCCGCTCAGCTACAAGGACGCCGGCGTCGACATCGATGCCGGCGACGCGCTGGTCGACCGCATCAAGCCGCTGGCCAAGAAGACGATGCGCGAAGGCGTCCTGGCCGGCATCGGCGGCTTCGGCGCCCTGTTCGAGGTGCCCAAGCGCTACAAGGAGCCGGTGCTGGTGAGCGGCACCGACGGCGTGGGCACCAAGCTCAAGCTGGCCTTCGAATGGAACATGCACGACACCGTCGGCATCGACCTGGTGGCGATGAGCGTCAACGACGTGCTGGTTCAGGGCGCCGAGCCGCTGTTCTTCCTCGACTACTTCGCCTGCGGCAAGCTCGATGTCGACACCGCCGCGGCGGTGGTCGGCGGCATTGCGCGGGGCTGCGAGCTGAGCGGCTGCGCGCTGATCGGCGGCGAGACGGCCGAAATGCCCGGCATGTACCCGGCCGGCGAATACGACCTGGCCGGCTTCGCCGTCGGCGCGGTCGAAAAATCCCTGATCCTGACCGGCAAGGACGTCAGGCCTGGCGACGTGGTGCTGGGCCTGGCCTCGTCGGGCGTCCACTCCAACGGCTTCAGCCTGGTGCGCAAGGTGATCGATCGCGCCGCCGGCGCCCTGCCCGCGACCCTGGACGGCCAACCCTTCCGCGCAGCCGTGATGGCGCCGACCCGGCTCTACGTGAAGCCGGTGCTGGCGGCACTGGCCAAGCACCCGATCAAGGCGCTGGCCCACATCACCGGCGGCGGCCTGCTCGAGAACATCCCGCGCGTACTGCCCGAAGGCACGGCCGCCCATCTGCGCAAGGGCAGCTGGCCGCAGACCGAACTGTTCGCCTGGCTGCAGAAGGTGGCCGGCATCGACGACATCGAGATGAACCGGACCTTCAACAACGGCATCGGCATGGTGGTCGTGATCGACCCGGCCGAAGCCGCCGCCTGCGCGGCCACGCTGCGGGCCGCCGGCGAGACGGTGCACGAGATCGGCGTCATTGCCGAACGCGGCACCGGCGCTGCCGTGGTCGTCGGCTGAAGCGCCCCGCCGCGTGAGCGACCCCACTGCCGCCTCTTCGCGTTCCGTGGTCACGGCGAGCTACCTGCTCATCGCCGCGGCCTTGCTGCTCATCATGTGGCAGGGTCTGCTGCCTGGCCTTCTGTGCGTGTGCATCGGCTTCCTCGGCACACGCTGGCTGGTGCGCGCGCTCGACGTCGGACTGCGCCGGCGCGAGAAGATCAGCGCCAACGACCCGACCTGGAGCGCGGCGCCGCCGCTGCCCCGCGTGGTCGCAGCGACGCTGGTGATGCTGGCGCCGATCGGCCTGCTGATCCTCGGATTCTCCGAGGCGCGCGAGTTCGTGCTCAACGCGCCCGAACAGTACAAGGAACTGCTCGACTACATCGCGCGCACGGTGCTGGAGCTGCGGCTCAAGCTGCCGCCGGACATCGGCGCCTACCTGCCCGAAGGTTCGGTGGAAGTGCAGAGCATCGTCGCCGGCTACCTGCGCGGTCAGGCCGGCTCGCTGGCACTGACCGGCCGCGCCTGGCTCGGTGGGCTGTTGTTCGCCTATGTCGGCCTGATCGTCGGGGCGCTGGCGGCGGTCGCCATCCGGCCCGTCGCTCGCCGACCGCTGGCCCGCGAGCTGAAGGCGCGCATCGCGCTGTTCGGCGAAGCCTTCGGCCAGATCGTGGCCGCGCAGTTCTGGATCGCGGCCTTCAACACCTTCCTGACCGCCATCTTCCTGCTGTTCCTGCTGCCGATGTGGCAGATGGAGCTGCCCTACACGCCGGCCCTGATCACCCTGACCTTCGTCGCCGGACTGGTGCCGATCGTGGGCAACCTGATCTGCAACACGGTCATCGCGCTAGTGGGCCTGTCGGTCTCGCCGCTCACGGCGCTGGCCTGCCTGGCCTTCCTGATCCTGATCCACAAGGCCGAGTACCTGATCAACGCCAAGGTGGTGGGCAGCCGCACCCAGATGGCGGTGTGGGAGCTGCTGGCCGTGATGTTCGTGGCCGAAGCGGTGTTCGGCCCGGCCGGGCTGGTGGCGGCGCCGCTGTTCTACGCCTATCTCAAGAAAGAGCTCAAGGCGGCGGCGCTGGTTTAGGGCCTGAACAGGCCCTAACAAAGGCCGATGTCCGAAATTGATCGATATCGGTCCAAGACGGCCCGGACGATGCGCCAATGAGATTCGAGAATTGGGCGCATCATCCACTTCTTTCCCGGAGATTGCGCCCATGTCCAGCTGTCTGATAGTGATCGACGTCCAGGAGTCGTTCCGCCACCGCCCCTACTTCGACGCGCGTGGCCTGCCGGCCTATCTGGCGGCCCAGAACGCGCTGATCGAGGGCTTCGCCGCAGCCGGTGCGCCGATCGTCCGGATCTTCCACAGCGACGGGCCCGCCGTCGCGAGCAACGCCTTCGCGGTCGAATCGGGCCACGTCCGGCCGCTCGAAGGACTGGCGCCATTCGAAGCCGCCGCCACCTTCACCAAGCGACGCCACAGTGCACTGGTGGGCACCGGCCTTGACGTCTGGCTGACCCAGAACCACGTCGACCGGCTGGTGGTCAGCGGCATCCGCACCGAGCAGTGCTGCGAGACCACCGCGCGCCATGCTTCCGACCTGGGCTGGCAGGTCGACTACGTGACCGACGCCACGCTGACCTTCGACATGGTGCAGCCCGACGGCCGGCCGCTCGCGGCGGCCGACATCCAGGCGCGCACGGCGACGGTGCTCGACGGCCGCTTCGCGAAGGTGTGCGGCGTGAACGAGGCGCTCGAGCGGCTCTCGGCATCGGCTTGAGCCGCCGCCGGATCGTTTCCGCATGGACGAGCACCCAGGTCCGATCCGGGTCGTCTTCGCGCTGCTGCCGCACAGCCTGGTGCTCGACTGGGCCGGGCCGGCGGAGGCGCTGCGCATCGCCAATCAGCTTCGGATCGCGGCCGGTCTGCCGCCGCGCTTTGAGCTGGTGTTCGCCAGCCCGGAGCCGGACGCAGCCAGCTCGGTCGGCGTCCGCCTCGCCGGGCTGCTGCCGCTGCCGTCGGACTGGCGCCCGCCGACCTGGGTGGTGCTGACCGGCCTGCCGGGCGACACCATCGCGGTCGACAACGCGCCGGCCCAGGCGCTGCTGCACTGGCTGCGCGGGCTGCGGCTCGAAGCCGGCCGGCTCGAGCTGGTCACGGTCTGCGCCGGCACGCTGCTCGCGGCGCACGCCGGCCTGCTCGCGGGCCGGCGCGCCACCACGCACCACCATCACCTGGACGAACTGAAAGAGGTCGAACCCCGTTGCGACGTGGTCGCCAACCGGGTCTTCGTGCTCGACGCCCCGCTCTACAGCAGCGCCGGCGTGACCACCGGCATCGACCTGATGCTGCACCGCATCGGCCAGGCCTGCGGTGAACCGCTCGCGGCGCGCGTGGCCCAGACCATGGTGGTCGCGATGCGGCGCGGCCCGCAGGACCCCGAGCTGTCGCCCTTCCTGGCCTACCGCAACCACCTGCACGCGGCGCTGCACCGGGTGCAGGACGCGGTCAGCGAACGGCCCCAGGCCGACTGGACCGTGCCGCGCATGGCCGAAGTGGCCCACACCTCCCCTCGGCACCTGACGCGCCTCTTCGACGAACATGCGGGCGTGGCCCCGCTGGCCTACCTGCGCCGGCTGCGGCTCGCCACCGCGCAGCTGGCGCTGCAGTCGGGCGCCAACGTCACACGCGCCGCAGAAATCTCGGGTTTCGGCTCCGACACCCAGTTGCGCCGCGCATGGCGCCAGTTCGGCCTGCCCGGCTCCCCCTCAGCACCCACCTGAACCCGGCCGGCGCAGCCAGGCCCGTTCGTGGAACACCGCGGAACCGGCTTTGCCGGGCCGCTGGTGTTGCCCCCGGCAGGGGGTGGGCGCCCCGACACGAAGTGCGGGGCAACCTGGGGGCGAGCTAGAGGTATCCGCAGAAACGAAGAATGTGACCGTCGGGCTCTTTGATCGCGAACTCGCGCAGGCCCCAGGGCTGCGAGGTCGGCGGTTCGACCACCTGGACGCCGCGCTTCACATACGCCGCGTGCAGGCCGTCGACGTCGCGCCCGACGTGGATCACGATCTCGCCGCGCCACGGACTGGCCTCGCGCCGGCCGCATTGCCAGAGGCGCAGGTAGACCGGATCGCCATAGCTTCGATCGCCCTTCTTGACGCGCGCATAGCTCGGCGGCTCGCCGGCGATGAAGTCGAGCTCGAAGCCCAGCACTTCGCAGAAATAGCGCGCGGACCGCGCCGCATCGGCCACCGGCAGCACGGGCTGCACACCGTGGAACTCGTGCAATGTGCCCAGATCCACGACAGGCGCATTGACCGGCTCCATCAATACTCCGAGCGGCGCAGCGCGGCGACCTTTTCGGCGATCGCATCGAGATCGAGCGCGTCCTCGGCGTGCGCGAGGTAGGTCTCGAGATCGCGCACCGCGAGCACGGCGTTGCCCTGCTCGGCATGCGCCAGGCCGCGGTCGCGGTGCTCGCCCCAGGCCTCGGGCAAGAGCGCGATCAGCCGGTCCTGCACCGCGATCGCGCGCTGCCAGTCTTCCTGGGCGCGATGGATCTCCTTCAGGTTGCGCAGCATCCGCCCGATGATCTCGCGCGGCGTCGCCGGCTGCAGGTACAGGCCGAGCGGCACGTCGAAATCGCCGACCAGGCCGTTGCTGCGCTTGTAGGGTTCGAGCCGCTCGCTGAGCTCTTCGCGCGACAGCGATTTGCCGGTGAAGGGATCGATCACCACCTGTCCCTTGGGCAGCGTGACCTTGAGCATGAAATGGCCCGGGAAGCCGACGCCGCGCGCCTGCAGGCCCAGCCCCTGCGCCAGCTCCATCCACAGCACCGCGAGCGAGATCGGAATCCCGCGCCGCGTGCGCAGCACCGCGTTGAGGTAGCTGTTGTCGGGGTCGTAGTAGTCGTTGACGTTGCCGCCGAAGCTCAGGTCGTGGAAGAAGAACTGGTTCAGCGAGCGCAGGCGGTGCAGCGGTGCGGCGTCGGCCGGCAGGCGCCGCTTGAGGCGCGCCAGCAACTGGTCGACATCGCCCAGCACCTGCTGGACGTCCAGCTCGGGGTATTCGTCCTGCGCCAGGCTGGCGGCCGCCTCGAGCAGCGGGAACTGCTCGTCGCTCTTGACGAGCGATTCGAAATATTCGAGAGCGGTGGGCGTCGAGAAGCTGAACGTCATGTGGCTTTGTAGAGGAGCAGGCGGAGACCGTCAAGGCGGCGGCGGAGATGGCGTGGATCAGCGGCGCACGAAACTGCGCAGCTTGAGCCCGGTCATCGCCAGCACCGCGAAATAGAGCAGCGCCGCGCCGGAAATGAGCGCCGCCAGCAGGCCGATGCGGTACAGGCGCTGGGACTGCAGGCCGATCCAGTCGAAATGCCGATCGCCCCAGACCAGCAGCGCGCCGAGCACCACGGTGGCGAGCAGCACCTGGAGCACGAATTTGCCCCAGCCCGGCTCGGGCTGGTAGCTGCCGCGCCGGATCAGTCCGACCAGCAGCCAGGTCGCATTGACCAGCGCGCCGATGCTGATCGTGAGCGTCAGCGCCGCATGCTGCATCAGCGGCACCAGGACGACGTTGAGCAGCTGGGTCAGCACCAGCACCCCGACCGCGATCAGCATCGGCGTGCGCGTGTCCTGCTTCGCGTAGTAGCCGGGCGCCAGCACCTTGATCGCCACCAGGCCGACCAGGCCGACGCCGTAGCCCATCAGCGCCACGCTGGTGCGCTGCACGTGGAGCGCGGTGAATTCTCCGTTGTGGAACAGCACCGCGACCAGCGGGCGCGCAAAGACCAGCAGCGCCAGCGCGCAGGGCACCGACAGCAGCACCACCAGCCGCAGGCCCCAGTCCAGCATCGCCGAATAGCGCGCATCGTCCTTCGCGGCGCGCGCGCCGGCCAGCTGCGGCATCAGCACCACCCCGAGCGCCACGCCGAGCATGGCGGTCGGGAACTCCATCAGGCGGTCGGCGTTGGTGATCCAGCTGACGCTGCCGGTCGCCAGGTGGGAAGCGATCTGGGTGTTGATCAGCAGCGAGATCTGCGCCACGCTGACGCCGATCAGCGCCGGCAGCATCAGCTGCATCACGCGGCGGGTCGTCGGGTCGGTCCAGGCGGCGCGCAGGGCACCGAAGCTGGCGCCGATGCGCGGCAGCATGCCCAGGCCGCGCAGGGCCGGGATCTGGATCGCCAGCTGCAGCAGGCCGCCCACCATCACGCCCACGCACTGGGCGTAGATCGGCTCGATCCCGAAGCGCCTGAAGACAGGCGCGCCGAGCACAATGGCCGCGATCAGCGCCAGGTTCAGCAGCACCGGCGAGGCCGCCGGCACCGCGAACTTGCGCCAGGTGTTGAGGACGCCGCCGGCCAGCGCCACCAGCGACATGAAGCCGATGTAGGGGAACATCCAGCGCGTCATGACCACCGCGGCGTCGAAGCCCTGCGGGTTCTGCTTCAGGCCGCTGGCCATGGCCCAGACCATCAGCGGCGCTCCGATGACCCCGAGCGCGCAGACGATGACCAGGGTCCACGTCAGCAGCGTCGCCACGTGGTCGACCAGCGCCTTGGCGCCGGCGTCGCCGTGCTCGGTCCTGGAAGCCGCCAGGACGGGGACGAAGGCCTGGCTGAAGGCCCCTTCGCCGAAGACGCGACGGAACAGGTTCGGGATGCGAAAGGCGACGTAGAAGGCGTCGGTCATCGCGCTGACACCGAACACCGAGGTCATGAGCACGTCGCGGACCAGGCCGGTCACGCGGGAGGCGAGCGTCAGCAGCGAGACGGTGGAGGCGGATTTGAACAGGGACACGGGGGAGAAGTGTATGTGCCCGCGCGTGCTCTCCGGGGCCTCGCCGCCGTCCTGGCTCAACTCGCCTATAATGGAAGGCTTTGCTGCATCATCCCCAAACCCTCAAGGAACACTGAATATGGCATCCGCCAAGCCCAAGAAGAAGAACCCGCGCCTCGCGTCGGGCCGTAAACGCGTCCGCCAGGACGTCAAGCTCAACGCCGCGAACACCTCGCTGCGCTCCAAATACCGCACCGCCGTGAAGAATGTCGAGAAGGCCGTGCTGGCCGGCGACAAGACCAAGGCGGCAGAAGCCTTCGCGAAGGCCCAAAGCATCGTCGACACCGTCGCCGACAAGGGCATCTTCCACAAGAACAAGGCCGCTCGCGACAAGAGCCGCCTGTCGGCCAAGGTCAAGAACCTGGCCCTCGCCCCTGAAAAGGCCGCCGCCTGACGCTTTCAGGCAAACAGCCCGGATTGGTTTTCCAGTCCGCCGTTTGATCGGGGTGCGCTGCAGCAAAGTGAAAAACCGCCTTCGGGCGGTTTTTTCATGGGCGCCGCCTTCGCGGCCCTTTTCCACGGGCGATCGATCGACGAGGCGCTACTTCTTGCCGGCCACCGGCGCCGCATCCGGAACCAGGCAGGCCTCCGCGACCTGCAGACCGTTGTCCTTGGCGAAATTGAGGCAGAAATCCCAGGCCATCGGCTCGGCATTGCGCAGTTCGCTGTTCACGACCACGCACTTGATGCCGTTGATGACCGTCGGCACGCACCAGGGCGAATAGTTCAGGTGGCTGCCCGGCTGGGGCCCGCCGGGCCGGAACGAGCACATCACGCCCGCCAGCCGTTCTGCCCAGTCGCTGGGGCGAAATGTCCGACCATCCTGGGTGATGCCCTGGATGAAAACTTCTTTGGCGGAGGGAGAAACCATCGGTTGCGTGAGGAATGCGGGCGCCGTTGCTGCGCCGCACAACGATTCTATCCGGGGGTCCCGCGGGCGACATGCGCGGGGGCATTGCTCTGATGCGCAATCCTCAATGAAGCCGTCGGGGCGGACGCCTAGAATCCGCGTTCCCTTTTCCGGAGATCCGCATGAGCGCCACTGCTGCCCCCTCGTCGCCCCACGTCATGAACACCTACGGTCGCCTGCCGATCGCACTGTCGCACGGCCAGGGTTGCCGAGTCTGGGACACCAACGGCCGCGCCTACCTCGACGGCCTCGGCGGCATCGCGGTCAACACGCTGGGCCACAACCACCCGGAACTGGTGCCGGCACTGCAGGACCAGATCGCCAAGCTGATCCACAGCTCGAACTACTACCACGTGCCCGGCCAGGAGCAGCTGGCGGCCAAGCTGACCGAGCTGTCGGGACTGACCAACGCCTTCTTCTGCTCCACCGGCCTGGAGGCCAACGAGGCGGCGCTCAAGCTGGCGCGCAAGTTCGGCCATGACAAGGGCATCGAACGGCCCGAGATCGTGGTCTACGAGGCCGCTTTCCACGGCCGCAGCATTGCCACCCTGTCGGCCACCGGCAACCCCAAGGTCCAGCAGGGCTTCGGCCCGCTGGTCGAGGGCTTCATCCGGGTGCCGCTGAACGACATCGACGCGCTCAGGAAAGCCACCGAAGGCAACCCCAACGTGGTCGCCGTGTTCTTCGAGACCATCCAGGGCGAAGGCGGCATCAACCCGATGCGCTGGGAATACCTGCGGCAGGTCCGCCAGCTTTGCGACGAGCGCGACTGGCTCATGATGATCGATGAAGTCCAGTGCGGCATGGGCCGCACCGGCAAGTGGTTCGCCCACCAATGGGCCGGAATCCTGCCGGACGTTATGCCGCTGGCCAAGGGGCTGGGCTCGGGCGTGCCGGTCGGCGCCGTGGTCGCCGGCCCGCGCGCCGCCCACATCTTCGGCCCGGGCAACCACGGCACGACCTTCGGCGGCAATCCGCTGGCGATGCGCGCCGGCATCGAGACGATCCGCATCATGGAAGAGCAGAAGCTGCTCGACAACGCGGCGAACGTCGGCGCCCACCTGAAGGCGGCGCTCGAGCGCGAACTCGGCGGCCTCGCGGGCGTCAAGGAGATCCGCGGCCAGGGCCTGATGCTCGGCATCGAGCTCGACCGTCCCTGCGGCGTGATCCTGGGCCGCGCCTGCGACGCCGGCCTGTTGCTGAGCGTGACCGCCGACAGCGTGATCCGCCTGGTGCCGCCGTTGATTCTCAGCATCGCCGAAGCCGACGAGATCGTCGCCATCCTGGCGCCGATCGTGAAGGCCTTTCTCGCGGAGCCTCAACCATGACCGATCGACTTGCCCTCCGGCACTACCTGCAGTTCTCCGACTTCACGGCCGATGACTACGCGCACCTGTTCGCGCGGGCGGCGCTGATCAAGAAGAAATTCAAGGCCTACGAGAAGCACCAGCCGCTGGTCGACCGCACGCTGGCGATGATCTTCGAGAAGGCCTCGACCCGCACCCGCGTGAGCTTCGAGGCCGGCATGTACCAGCTCGGCGGCAGCGTGGTGCACCTGACCACCGGCGACAGCCAACTCGGCCGCGCCGAGCCGATCGAGGACAGCGCCAAGGTCATCAGCCGGATGGTCGACCTGGTGATGATCCGCACCTACGAGCAAACCAAGATCGAGGCCTTCGCGGCCCACTCGCGGGTGCCGGTCATCAACGGCCTGACCAACGAATTCCACCCCTGCCAGATCCTGGCCGACATCTTCACCTTCATCGAGCACCGCGGCTCGATCGCCGGCAAGACGGTCGCCTGGGTCGGCGACGGCAACAACATGGCCAACACCTGGCTGCAGGCCAGCGAGATCCTCGGCTTCAAGGTGCATGTCAGCACGCCCAGCGGCTACGAGGTCGACCAGTCGATCGCGGGGCTGCGCTCGAACGCCAGCTACCAGGTCTTCAAGGACCCGATGGAAGCCTGCCGCGGCGCCGACCTCGTGACCACCGACGTCTGGACCAGCATGGGCTACGAGGCCGAGAACGACGCCCGCCGCGCCGCCTTCGCCGACTGGTGCGTCGACTCCGAGATGATGCGCGCGGCCCAGCCTGACGCCCTCTTCATGCACTGCCTGCCCGCGCACCGCGGCGAGGAAGTCGAGGCCGACGTGATCGACGGCCCGCAATCGGTGGTCTGGGACGAGGCCGAGAACCGGATGCATGTGCAGAAGGCCCTGATGGAATTCCTGCTCCTGGGGAAAGCCTGACAGGTCGAAGTGCTGTTTCCATTCTGTTGGAAATAACCGACACCACGGACTCCCGCGTGGCGCTAACTTTGCGCCATGACTTCACGAATCTGGGATATCTCGCCGCCGGTGCATGACGGCGCGCCGGTGTTTCCCGGCGACACACCGTACCGGCAGCGCTGGGCCGCGACCCTCGGCCCCGGCTGTCCGGTCAACGTCAGCGAGATCACGCTGTCGCCGCACGTGGGCGCGCATGCCGACGCGCCGCTGCACTACGACCCGACCGGCGCCACCATCGGCGACGTCGATCTCGCCCCCTTTCTGGGCCCCTGCCGCGTGATCCATGCGATCGCGCGCGGGCCGCTGATCGAATGGGAGCACATCGCGCACGCCGTCGATGCCCTGCCGCCGCGGGTGCTGGTGCGCACCTACCAGCGCGCGCCGGTCGAGCGCTGGGACGGCGATCTCGCCGCCTACGCGCCCGCCACCATCGAACGCCTCGCGGCACTCGGCGTGAAGCTCGTGGGCATCGACACCGCCAGCATCGACCCGGCCGACAGCAAGACGCTCGACAGCCACCAGGTCATTCGCCGGCTCGGCCTGCGCGTGCTCGAGAACCTCGTGCTCGACGAGGTGCCCGAGGGCGACTACGAACTGATCGCCCTGCCGCTCAAGCTGGTGAGCGCCGATGCCTCCCCGGTGCGCGCGGTGCTGCGCGAACTTCAACCTGGAACCCCATGACACACGACGATTGCCGGCGCCTCGATGCGCAAGACCCCCTGGCGCCGCTGCGCGAGCGATTCCTGCTGCCCGAAGGCGTGATCTACCTCGACGGCAACTCGCTGGGCGTGCTGCCCAAGAGCGCACCCGCGCGCATCGCCGAGGTGGTCGCGAAGGAATGGGGCGAGGGCCTGATCCGCTCCTGGAACAACGCCGGCTGGTTCGACCTGCCGCAGCGCCTTGGCGACAAGGTCGCGCGCCTGATCGGTGCAGCCCCCGGCGAGGTCGTCTGCACCGACAGCACCTCGATCAACCTCTACAAGGTGCTGTTCGCGGCGCTGACCCAGGTGCTGCTGGCCTCGCCTGCCGACCGCAAGCGCCGGGTCGTGCTGAGCGAACGCAGCAATTTCCCGACCGACCTCTACATCGCCGAGTCGATCTGCCGCGAGCGCGGCTTCACGCTCAAGCTGATCGACGCCGACGAACTGCCTGCGGCGCTCGACCAGGAGGTCGCGGTGCTGATGCTGACGCACGTCAACTACCGCACCGGCGCGATGCACGACATGAAGGCGCTCACCGCCGCGGCCCACGCGGCCGGCGCGCTCACGGTCTGGGACCTCGCGCACAGCGCCGGCGCGGTGCCGGTGGCGCTCAACGACAGCGAGGCCGACTTCGCGATCGGCTGCGGCTACAAGTACCTCAACGGCGGCCCCGGCGCGCCGGCCTTCGTCTGGGTGCACACGCGCCACGCCGGCCAGTTCGCGCAGCCGCTCTCCGGCTGGTGGGGGCACGCGGCGCCTTTCGAATTCACGCCGCACTACCGACCGGCGCCGGGCGTCGCGCGCTACCTGTGCGGCACCCAGCCGATCATCGCGCTGGCCGGCCTCGAATGCGGGATCGACAGCGTGCTCGCCGCCGAGGCCTTCGACGGCGGGCAAGGCCCGATGGCGGCACTGCGCAGCAAGTCGCTGGCGCTGACCGACGCCTTCATCGCGCTGGTCGAGCAACGCTGCGCCGGGCGCTTCACGCTGGTGACGCCGCGCGACCATGCGCGGCGCGGCTCCCAGGTGTGCCTGGCCCTGAGCGACGGCGGCCCGGGCGCCTACGCGATCGTGCAGGCCCTGATCGCCCGCGGCGTGATCGGCGACTTCCGCGCCGGCGACGCGCAGACCCCCGACATCCTGCGCTTCGGCTTCACGCCGCTGTACCTCGGTTTCGAGGATGTATGGAACGCGGTCGAGCATCTGGTTCAAGTGCTCGACCGAGAAGAGTGGAAACGACCCGAGTTCAACCAGAAGCTCGCGGTCACCTGAGGAACATTGATGAGTACGGAACAGATCGTCCACGAAGAAAAGGCAAAGCTCGACTTCAGCGCTTCGATGAGCTACAGCGACTACCTGAGTCTCGACCAGGTCCTGAACGCGCAGCATCCGCGCTCGCCGGCGCACGATGAAATGCTCTTCATCGTGCAGCACCAGACCAGCGAACTCTGGATGAAGCTGATGCTGCACGAACTGCGGGCCGCGATCCGCAGCATCTCGCAGGATGACCTGTCGAGCGCCTTCAAGATGCTGGCGCGGGTCTCGCGCATCATGGAGCAGCTGGTGCACGCCTGGGACGTGCTGGCCACCATGACGCCGCCCGAATACAGCGCGATGCGCCCCTACCTCGGCAACTCGAGCGGCTTCCAGAGCTGGCAGTACCGCTGCATCGAATTTGCGCTGGGCAACAAGAACGCCGCCATGCTCAAGCCGCACTCGCACCGGCCCGATCTGCTGGCCGAAGTCGAGGCGGCTTGGCGCGCGCCATCGCTCTACGACGAGGCGCTGCGCCTGCTGGCGCGCCGCGGCCTCGAGGTGCCGGCCGATCACCTGGAACGCGACTGGACGAAGCCCTACGCGTCCAGCGACATCGTCGAGCAGGCCTGGCTGGTGGCCTACCGCGAGCCCAAGAAGCACTGGGATCTCTACCAGCTCGGCGAGGAGCTCACCGATCTCGAGGACGCTTTCCGCCTCTGGCGCTTCCGCCACGTGACCACGGTCGAGCGCGTGATCGGCTTCAAGCGTGGCACCGGCGGCACCGGCGGCGTAAGCTATCTGCGCAAGATGCTGGACGTGGTGCTGTTCCCGGAAATCTGGAAGCTCAGAACCGATCTCTAGGCTGCGCCGCGTTGGCCCGCTTCGAATCACGACAAAGAGGAGACGAGGATGGACAACGATTTCTTCGGGGATGAGGAACTCGCGCTGCTGCGCGCCCATGGCATCGCGCTGTTCGCGCGGCGCGTGATCTTCGACGCGCAGCCGCCGATGGCTGAGGCGCAGATCGCCTCGCTGCAGGCCCTGTGCGCGGGGCCGCTGCCGCCCGAGCTGCTTGCGCTGTGGCGCTTGACCGCGGGAGGCCGGATCGACTACGACCTCCATCTGCACATGAACGGCAACGAGGAATCGGTGGCCTGGAGCGAGCTGTTCTGGAACGGCGGCGATGGCCCGCGCGACCTGCAGGGCTGGATCGATCACGAGCTCGAAGGCGCACGACAGGCGGTCGACCACGGCGGCGAGCCGTGGGACGGCAAGCTGACCCTGCTGCCCTTCGGCGGGTTCGAGGACTTCGACCGGATCTACGCCGTGGTCGAGCCCGGCCCCGACTACGGCCACGTGCTGGCGTGGAAGCAAGGCTTGCCGGCCGTCTGGTCGCACGAGATGCACGAGGACGGCATGACGACCGTCGCGCCCGACCTGTGCGCCGCCTTCGAGGCGCTTCATCTCGACGAAGATCCGCTGGCGCCGGCGGGCGACTACTTCACGGGGCAGTCGCTGCTCGAATACCTCGACCAGCGGCATCAGGAGCACGAGCTGTCGATCGAGCTGATGGACCGGCTGATCGCCTTCTATCGCCGCGCGATGGTCGATTGGCGCTCGCCGCTCGCCGCCGGCACGCTGGGCCAGGACGCGCCGCTGGCACGCATCGCCCTGCGTCACGCGATCGCCACCGACGACGCCGAGCTGGTCGACCGGCTGGCGGCGGCCGAGGTGGCGCTCGACGGTCCGCTGCACGGCAGCGCGATCGCCACCGACCTCGCGCTGAGCCACGGCGCCCACGCGGCCGCGCAAGCACTGGTGCGTGCCGGCGCGCCGGTGGCACGCGATGCGCTCGACTACATCGACAGCGCGGTCTCGCCCGAACTGGTCGAGCTGCTGCTGGCACGCGGCGCCGAACCCAGCGCCACCGCGATCGCGGAGTGCGTGGCCTGCGGTGCGCCGGCCGCCGCCCATCTGGTTGCCGACGCCTACGCGCAGTCCCACGACGATCTGCCCACCGCCTATGCCGCGGTCAGGGATGGCATGCTCGCCGAGCTCGAAGCCTCGCTGGTCGAGGTGCATGCCGGCCGACTGACGCACTACCTGGGGCCGGTCGGCCTCGCCAAGCGCGTCGACCACCTCCAGACCTTCAAACTGTAGTTGCTCGCCCCCAGGTTGCCCGGCACTTCGTGTCCGGGCGCCCACCCCCTACCGGGGGCGCAGCCAGCGGCCCGGCGAAGCCGGTTCCGCGGCTGCCCACCAGCAGGCGCGCTACGCGCAGCCGAAGAACGAGCACAGCGCCTGTGCCCGGCCGGCGCAGCCAGGCCCGTCGGTGAAACACCGCGGAACCGGCTTCGCCGGGCCGCTGGTGTTGCCCCCGGTAGGGGGTGGGCGGGCTACACGAAGTGAGCCCAACCTGGGGGCGAGCCTAGTGTTCATACAGCCAGGGGACGTCGAGCAGCCGGGGACCGAGCAGCCGCAAGGCCGCATCGCGGCCCGCCCGCACCAGCCCGGTGGCATGGAAGATCTCCCCGTTGCGCCGGGCTCGCGCCTGCACCTGGGCATTGCGCTGCCAGCGCTGCGCGGCATAACGCGCGAATGCCGCCGGCACCGACGCCGCATCGCCGCCATCGAGTGCCTCGGCCAGCGCCACTGCATCCTCGATCGCCATGCCCGCCCCCTGCGCGAGGTACGGCAGCATCGGGTGCGCCGCGTCGCCAACCAACGCCATGCGCTCGCTCGCCATCTGCAGCGGGTCGGTCAGCGGCGGCCGGTCGTTGAGCGTCCAGGCACGCCAGGTGGGCACGGCCTCCAGCAGTGCTTGCAGGCCCGCGCTGGTGCGACCGGTCGCCGCCTGCAAGGCGGCCAGGCTGGAGGATTGGTCCCAGTCGCGCGCATCGCCGGCCGGCGCCGCCTCGGCCAGCACCACCACGTTGAGCGCCTCGCCGCGGCGCACCGGATAGGCCACCGCGTGCAGCCGCGGCCCGAGCCAGACCGTGACCTGCGTGCTGCGCAGCGACGCCGGCAGGGCGGACTGGTCGACCAGTGCGCGCCAGGCCGTGTGGCCGGTCGCGCGCGGCGGCGGGCAGTCCGCCAGCAAGCGCGGGCGCACCGTGCTCCAGAGGCCGTCGGCCCCGATCAGCGCGTCGCCCTCCCAGACGCGATCGTCCGTGCTGGACACACAGACCGCCTGGTCGCGCACCACCACCTCGGTCACGCGCGCGGCGGTCGTCAGGGTCACGGCGCCGGTGCCGCGAGCCGCCGCCAGCAGCAGTGCGTGCAGGTCGGCGCGGTGGACGCAGAAGTAGGGAGCGGCATAGTTGTGCAGCATCGCATTGCCGAGCGGCAGGCGGGCGATTTCCCGGTCGTCGGTGGCGCTGCGCACCACCAGCGCCTCAGGCCGCGCGGCGACCCGCACCAGCGCCTCCCAGACACCGAGCGCTTGCAGCCGGCGCGTGACATTGGGGCCCAGTTGAATGCCGGCGCCCACCTCGCCGAAGGCGACCGCCTGCTCGAGCAGGTCGACCCGATGGCAACGCCGGGCCAGCGCCAGCGCGCTCGCCAGGCCCGCGATGCCGCCGCCTGCAATCAGGATGTGAGCCGACATTGCGCGCACTCAGTGCGAGCGCGCGGGAGCGGTCTTGCCGGCCGCATCCGGCTTCGCCGCGGTGCTGCAGCTGCCGCAGCTGTCGCAGGAACCGCAGCCGGAGGCCTTGCCCAACGAGGCGGCCAGGCGCTCGGCACGCTTGGCGTCGACCAGGCCGGCGCGATGCGAACCGGCGGCCACCCGGCCGGCCGCCGCACGGCGCCAGCTCCCGGGCATCCAGCGCCAGACTGCATAGAGCGCGGCCAGCGCGACGATCAGTCCGACGAGGAATTCTTGCTTCATGTCACACCTCCACCGCGCTGCACGCGCGACCATGGCCGATGAAACCAGAGGTTCCAAGCCCGGGAACACCGCGGAACCGGCTTTGCCGGGCCGCCGGTGTGGCCCCCGGAGAGGGGGTGGGCGGCCACACGAAGTGGGCCAACCTGGGGGAGAGCATCATTCATCCTCCTGTGAGCGCCAGGGCCACCCGGTAGGTGATCCAGCACGCAATGTAGGCGAGCGCGAACAAATAGCCAGCCATGATCCAAACATAACGCCACGAGCCGGTCTCGCGTTTGACGGCGGCCAAGGTCGATATGCATTGGGGTGCGAAGACGTACCAGACCAGGAGCGACAGCGCCGTGGCGAGCGACCAGCTGCCGGCAATCAGCGGCTCGAGTTGACCCGCCACGTCATCGCCGGTCGCCGACAGCGCATACACCGTCCCGAGCGCACCCACGGCCACCTCGCGCGCCGCCATCCCGGGAACCAGCGCGATCGAGATCTGCCAGTTGAAGCCGATGGGCGCGAAGATGTGTTCCAGCCCACGGCCGATCATGCCGGCCAGGCTGTACTGGATCGCCGGGCCGGTCGCGCCTTCGGGCGGCGACGGGAAGGTCGAGAGGAACCACAGCAGGATCGTCAGCGTGAGGATGATCGTGCCGACGCGCTGGATGAAGATCCAGGCCCGCTCGTAAAGGCCGAGCAGCAGGTTGCGCAGGTTGGGCCAGCGGTAGGCCGGCAGCTCCATCAGCAACGGCGACTGCCGCTTCGAGTCGCGAAAGCGCTTCATGACCCAGGCCACGGCCATTGCCGAGACGATGCCGAAGACGTACAGCGCGAACAGCACCACGCCCTGCAGGTTGAACACTCCGCCCACGGTGCGTGCCGGAATGAAGGCCGCGATCAGGAGCGCATAGACCGGCAGCCGCGCCGAACAGGTCATGAGCGGCGCGATCATGATGGTCGTGATGCGATCGCGCCAGTTGCTGATGGTCCGGGTGGCCATCACGCCCGGAATCGCGCAGGCGAAGCTCGACAGCAGCGGGATGAAGGAGCGGCCCGAGAGCCCCACCGTGCCCATCACGCGGTCGAGCAGGAAGGCCGCGCGCGGCAGGTAGCCTGAATCCTCGAGCGCGAGGATGAACAGGAACAGGATCAGGATCTGCGGCAGGAAGACGACCACGCCGCCGACGCCCGCGATGATGCCGTCGACCAGCAGGCTCTGCAGCATCCCCGCGGGGAGGTAGTGCTTGACGAGTTCGCCGAACGCCGCGGTGGCGTCCTTGATCGCGTTCATCGGCACCTCGGCCCAGCTGAACACGGCCTGGAACATCAGGAACATCGCGACCGCGAGCACCACCATGCCCCACACCGGATGCATCACGATGCGGTCGATGCGATCGCTGGTGGCCAGGCTGCCGGCCGGCTCGCGCACCGCCAGGCCGAGGACGCGGCGCACCTCGCGCTGGGTGTCGAGCACTTCGTCGAGCCCGGGCGCCTGCCATTGCTGCAGCGGGCCCGCGGCGGCCACCGGCGCGTCGAGCGCCTCCAGCAGGCCCTGGGCGCCGCCGCTGTGCACGCCGACGGTCTCGATCACCGGCAGGCCGAGCTCACGCGACAGCACGGCCGCATCGACCGCGATGCCCTGCTTTTTCGCCATGTCGGTCATGTTGAGCGCCACCACGATCGGCAGCCCCAGGCGCTTGGCCTCGAGCACCAGCCGCAGGTTGAGGCGCAGGTTGGTGGCGTCGGTGACGCACACCAGCAGGTCGGGCAGCGCCTCTTGGCTCTGGCCGGTGACCACGTCGCGCGTGACGGCTTCGTCGGCCGACAGCGCATTGAGGCTGTAGGCGCCCGGCAGGTCGAGCACGAAGACGCGCCGGCCGGCGGCGGTGCGCAAGGTGCCTTCCTTGCGCTCGACGGTCACGCCCGCGTAGTTGGCCACCTTCTGGCGGCTGCCCGTGAGCAGGTTGAACAGCGCGGTCTTGCCGCAGTTGGGATTGCCCAGCAGCGCGATGCGCTCGGGCGGGCTGCTCGAGCGGGCGGCGCCGGGCTGGAAGTTCAGGGTCGCTTCAACCATGGCCGGCCGCTCCCGGCGTCACGCGGATCAGCGACGCCTCGTGGCGGCGCAACGCGAAAGTGGTGTTGCCCAGCCGCACGGCGAGCGGCTCCCGCCCGGGCACGCCGGTGGCGACGATGCGCACGGCCTCACCCGGCACGAAGCCGATTTCGGTCAGACGCAGCACCAGTTCCCTGCCCTCGGCCTCCTCGGGCCGCAGGACGTCGAGTACGGTGGCCCATTGGTGCTGGGGAAGCTGATCGAGGCTGATGGCGGCCGAGGCCGCGCCGTTCATTGTGGTCACCCGCGGAGTCCAGAGAATGCAAAAGAGAATTATTCTCGAAAACTCCGGGGTTTGGGGCGATCTGGCGCAAGAATCCCTTCAGGGTGGCGCGGCCCGGACGAGCGTCCGCGCCGAGTCAGCTTCCGGTCAGGCCGCCAGCAGCTGGCGCAGCACGAAGGGCAGGATGCCGCCGTGCTTGTAGTAGTCGACCTCGATCGGCGTGTCGATGCGCAGGCGCACGGTGACCTCCTGGTGCGTGCCGTCCGGGCGGTGGACCACGATCTTGACGTCCATCTGCGGCTTCAACTCGCCGCCGACGACGACATCGATCTTCTCGTTGCCGGTGAGGCCGAGACTTTCCCAGGAATCGGCACCGCGGAACTGCAGCGGCAGCACGCCCATGCCGACCAGGTTGGCGCGGTGGATGCGCTCGAAGCTGCGCGCCACCACCGCCTTGATGCCGAGCAGTTGCGTGCCCTTGGCGGCCCAGTCGCGCGAGGAGCCGGTGCCGTACTCCTCGCCGCCGAAGATCACGGTCGGCACGCCCTGCTCGATGTACTTCATCGCAGCGTCGTAGATGAACATCTTCTCGTTGCCCGGCTGGAACAGCGTGAGCCCGCCCTCCTCGCGCGAACCGTCCGCATCGGCCGGGATCATGAGGTTCTTGATGCGCACGTTGGCGAAGGTGCCGCGCATCATCACGTCATGGTTGCCGCGGCGCGAGCCGTAGCTGTTGAAGTCGGCCTTCGACACGCCGTGCGCCTTGAGCCAGATACCCGCCGGCGAGCTTTCCTTGATCGAGCCGGCCGGAGAAATGTGGTCGGTGGTGATCGAGTCCCCGAACAGCGCCATGATGCGCGCGCCGGTGAAGCCGGCGTCGCTCGCATGCGGCTCCATCTTGAAGCCCTCGAAGAACGGCGGCTCGGCGATGTAGGTCGACTTGGGCCAGTCGTAGACCTGCCCCTTGGTGCCCTTGATGCTGCTCCAGAGCTTGCCCGGGTTGTCCTTGATCTGCTCGTAGTTCTTCCGGAAGGTCTTGGCGTTCATCGCGAAGCGCAGGTTGTCGTCGATCTCCTTCGGGCTGGGCCAGATGTCGCCGAGGTAGACGTCCCGCCCCTTCTTGCCCTTGCCCACCGGCTGGGTCATGAGGTCAACCATCACGTTGCCGGCGATCGCGAAGGCCACCACCAGCGGCGGCGAGGCCAGGAAGTTGGCCTTCAGGTTCGGATGGATGCGGGCTTCGAAATTGCGGTTGCCCGACAGCACCGCGGCACCGATCAGATTGTTCTTCGTGATGACTTCGTTGATCTCGGGCGTGAGGTCGCCGGCGTTGCCGATGCAGGTGGTGCAGCCGTAGCCGGCCAGGTAGAAGCCGAGCTTCTCGAGGTAGGGCAGCAGGCCGGCCTTCTCGAGGTACTCGGTCACGATGCGGGACCCGGGGGCCAGCGAGGTCTTGACGTGCGGCTTGACGGTGAGCCCCGCCTCCACCGCCTTTTTGGCCAGCAGGCCCGCGGCCAGCATCACGCTCGGGTTCGAGGTGTTGGTGCACGAGGTGATGGCGGCGATCAGCACGTCGCCGTTGCCGATCGACACCTGGCCCTTGGGCGCGGGCGGCGCGGTCGCACCCACATGGGCCGCGGCCTTGGTCGAGCGGTTGGCGATCATCTCGACCACGTCGCGCGGCGCACCCGGCGGCGGCGCTGCTGCTTCCTTTTCGCCCTTGCTGCCCTCGTGCGTCAGCGGATAGCGCAGCTTCAGCGTATCGGCCGGCTGGTTGAAGCCGTTGGCCTCGTTCGGCTTGCTGTAGAGCTCGGAAAACTTGGTCGCCAGGTGCCCCAGGTCGATGCGGTCCTGCGGCCGCTTCGGGCCGGCCAGGCTCGGCGACACGGTGCCGAGGTCGAGCTTGACGATCTTGGTGTATTCGAGTTCGCCGGGCGCCGGCATGCCGAACAGCCCCTGGGCCTTGTAGTAGGCCTCGAAGCGCTCGACCTCGGCGTCGGTGCGGCCGGTGCCCTTGAAGTAGGCCACGGTCATCTCGTCGACCGGGAAGAAGCCCATGGTGGCGCCGTACTCGGGCGCCATGTTGCCGATGGTGGCGCGGTCGGGCACCGCGATCGAGGCGGCGCCGGGGCCGAAGAACTCGACGAACTTGCCGACCACCTTCTCGCCGCGCAGGATCGCCGTGACGTACAGCACCAGGTCGGTGGCGGTGACGCCCTCGCGCAGCTGGCCGCTGAGCTCGAAGCCGACCACGTCGGGGGTCAGCATGTAAACCGGCTGGCCCAGCATCGCGGCCTCGGCCTCGATCCCGCCCACGCCCCAGCCGACCACGCCAATGCCGTTGATCATGGTCGTGTGGCTGTCGGTTCCGACCAGCGAGTCGGGGTAGTAGGTCGGCGGATCGGCCTTGTCGTGCGGGCTCTTGTAGACGCCGCGCGCAAAGTACTCGAGATTGACCTGGTGCACGATGCCGAAGCCGGGCGGCACGACGCCGAAAGTGTCGAAGGCCTGCATGCCCCATTTCATGAACTGGTAGCGCTCGTTGTTGCGCTGGAACTCGAGCTTCATGTTGAGGTCGAGCGCCTTCGGCGTGCCGTAGTAGTCGACCATCACCGAGTGGTCGACCACCAGGTCGACCGGCACCAGCGGCTCGATGGTCTTGGGCGACTTGCCCAGCGACTGCGCCACGCTGCGCATCGCGGCCAGGTCGGCCAGCAGCGGCACGCCGGTGAAGTCCTGCAGCACCACCCGCGTCACGACGAAGGGCACTTCGTCGGTGCGCTCCGCGTTGGGCGACCAGTTGGCGAGCTGCTCGACGTGCTCGGCCGTGACCTTCTGGCCGTCGCAGTTGCGAAGCACGGATTCGAGCACGATGCGGATCGAGACCGGCAGCTTGTCGACGTTGGGGTATTGCTTCGCGAGCTCCTTGAGGGACCAGTACTTGCCGGCCTTTCCCGACGCGGTCTTGAAGGTCTTGAGCGTGGAGGCGAAGGCGTGCGCCGGTACTTTGGCCATGAAGAAACTCCTTGTTCGTGGAAGCTCCTCAAAGATAGCAGGGTTCGGTGACTCCGGCAGCAGGCGGGAAGCCCGCCGGCGCGCTTCGGTTCAGGCGGCGACGGCGCGCGCGCCGCTGGCGCGGCTGTGCCGCAGGCCCATCCACTGCAGTTCGGCGAGCACCACCACGGTGACCGCCTGGGCCAGGACCCAGGCCCAGCCCCACGCGCTGATCGAGGTGCCGCCGGCGGCCAGCAGGGCGATGCAGGCGGCCGCCCAGCCGAAGTTGCCGGCCACCACCCACCCGATCAGCCGGCGTGGCGGCAGCGCGCGGCTCGCCATCCAGGCTGCGGCGCAGGCATAGGCCAGGAGGAAGACGCCGGTGGCCAGCAGCAGCGGCACCGGCAGTCCGGTCAGGCGGGCCAGGGCGCCGGCAAAGACCAGTTGCAGCGCCCCGGTGGCGGCGCACGAGGCGGCATCGGCCCACATCAGGCGGGGCAGGAAACGGCGGGAAGCGAAGACGGACATGACGGACTCCTTGGGTTCGGCGCGGCAGGCCCTTCCTGTCGCGTTGGAGCCCATCATTCCCACGGCGCGGCGCCGGGTCGATGACCTGGGAGGTCATGGGCCGTGGCGCGCCGGTTCACTAGGATGTGGTCCATGCACACATCGAGCACCCCCCCGACCGCGGCCGACCCGTTCGGCGCCCATCTGCGCCACTGGCGCCAGCACCGGCGCCTGAGCCAGCTCGACCTGGCCCACGAGGCCCAGGTGTCGACCCGCCACCTGAGCTACGTCGAGACCGGCCGCGCCGAGCCCAGTCGCGAGATGGTGCTGCGGCTGGCCGAGCGGCTGGAAGTGCCGCTGCGCGAGCGCAATGCGCTGCTGGTGGCCGCGGGCTACGCGCCGATGTACCGGCAACGCTCGCTCGACGACCCGGCCCTGGCGGCGGCGCGGCGGGCGGTCGACCTGGTGCTCAAGGGCCATGAGCCCTTCCCTGCGCTGGCGGTCGATCGCCACTGGAACCTGGTGGCGCACAACGCGCTGGTGCCGATGCTGATGACCGGTGCGGCCCCGCACCTGCTCGAGAGGCCGATCAACGTCCTCCGGCTCAGCCTGCACCCGGACGGCCTGGCACCGCGGATCGCCAACCTGGCGCAATGGCGCGGCCACCTGCTGGAGCGGCTGCAGCAGCAGATCGCCGCCACCGGCGATACCGCGCTTGCGGCGCTGCACGACGAACTGGCGGCCTACCCGGCGCCGCAGGTGAGCCATGACACGCCGGTCGCCGGCGTCGAACTCTCCAATGTGATCGTGCCCTTCCAGCTCGTGACGCCGGACGGCGTGCTGAGCTTCATCAGCACCACCACGATCTTCGGCACCCCGGTGGACGTCACCTTGCAGGAACTCGCGGTCGAATCGTTCTTCCCGGCGGACGCGCAGACGGCGAAGGCGCTGACCGCTCTCGCGCAGCGCTGAAGCGGCCGGCCGCCCGGAGGGTCCCCCATGAAAAAAGCCCCGCGAGGCGGGGCTTTTTGCTGGGACGGCCGAGGATCAGGCGGCGACCGTGGCCGCGACGTCCTTGTAGTCGTCGATCTTGTCGAAGTTCAGGTACTGGTAGATCTGGTCGCTGGCGGCGTCGAGCACGCCGACGCTCGCCATGTACTCGGCCTTGGTCGGAATGCGACCCAGGCGCGAGCAGATCGCGGCCAGTTCGGCGCTGCCGAGGTACACGTTGGAGTTCTTGCCCAGGCGGTTCGGGAAGTTGCGCGTGCTGGTCGACATCACGGTCGCGCCTTCGCGCACCTGTGCCTGGTTGCCCATGCACAGCGAGCAGCCCGGCATTTCGGTGCGGGCACCGGCATTGCCGAAGACGCCGTAATGGCCTTCCTCGGTGAGCTGCTGGGCGTCCATCTTGGTCGGCGGCGCGATCCACAGCTTGACCGGGATGTCGCGCTTGCCTTCGAGCAGCTTGGAGGCTGCGCGGAAGTGACCGATGTTGGTCATGCACGAACCGATGAACACTTCGTCGATGGTGGCGCCGGCCACGTCCGACAGCGTCTTCACGTCGTCGGGGTCGTTCGGGCAGGCGACGATCGGCTCGTGGATGTCGGCCAGGTCGATCTCGATCACGGCCGCGTAGTCGGCGTCGGCATCGCCCTTGAGCAGCTGCGGGTCCTTGAGCCAGGCTTCCTGGGCGGCGATGCGGCGGGCCAGCGTGCGGGCGTCGGCATAGCCCTCGGCGATCATCCAGCGCATCAGCGTGATGTTGCTGTTGATGTACTCGATGATCGGTTCCTTGTTCAGGTGCACCGTGCAGCCGGCGGCCGAGCGTTCGGCCGAGGCATCGCTGAGCTCGAAAGCCTGTTCGACCTTCAGATCGGGCAGGCCCTCGATCTCGAGGATGCGGCCCGAGAAGATGTTCTTCTTGCCCTTCTTCTCGACCGTCAGCTGGCCCGCCTTGATCGCATAGAGCGGAATCGCGTTGACCAGGTCGCGCAGGGTCACGCCGGGCTGCATCTTGCCCTTGAAGCGCACCAGCACGGATTCGGGCATGTCCAGCGGCATCACGCCCGTGGCGGCCGCGAAGGCCACCAGGCCGGAGCCGGCCGGGAAGCTGATGCCGATCGGAAAGCGCGTGTGGCTGTCGCCGCCGGTGCCGACCGTGTCGGGCGTCAGCAGGCGATTGAGCCAGCTGTGGATCACGCCGTCGCCCGGACGCAGCGAAACGCCGCCGCGCGTGGCCATGAAATCCGGCAGCTCGTGGTGCATCTTGACGTCGACCTTCTTCGGATAGGCCGCCGTGTGGCAGAAGGACTGCATCACCAGGTCGGCGCTGAAGCCGAGGCAGGCCAGGTCCTTGAGTTCGTCGCGGGTCATCGGGCCGGTGGTGTCCTGGCTGCCGACCGAGGTCATCTTCGGCTCGCAGTAGGTGCCGGGGCGCACTCCCAGGCCCTCTGGCAGGCCGCAGGCGCGGCCCACCATTTTCTGCGCCAGCGAGAAGCCCTTCTTGGTGTCGACCGGGCTGACCGGCAGGCGGAACAGCGTCGAGGCCGGCAGACCCAGCGCTTCGCGCGCCTTGGAGGTCAAGCCGCGGCCGATGATCAGCGGAATGCGGCCGCCGGCACGCACTTCGTCGAACAGCACGTCGCTCTTGACGGAGAACTCGGCAATCACCTTGCCGTCCTTGAGCGCCTTGCCCTCATAGGGACGCAGTTCGACCACGTCGCCCATGTTCATCTGGCTGACGTCGAGTTCGATCGGCAGCGCGCCGGAGTCTTCCATCGTGTTGTAGAAGATCGGAGCAATCTTGCCGCCGAGGCAGACGCCGCCGAAGCGCTTGTTCGGCACGTAGGGGATGTCTTCGCCGGTGAACCAGAGCACCGAGTTGGTCGCGCTCTTGCGCGACGAGCCCGTGCCGACGACGTCGCCGGCGTAGGCCACCAGATGGCCGCGGGCGCGCAGGTCCTCGATGAACTTGACCGGGCCGCGCTTGCCGTCTTCCTCCGGCACGATGCCGGGGCGCGCGTTCTTGTGCATCGCGAGTGCGTGCATCGGAATGTCGGGCCGCGTGGTCGCGTCGGGTGCGGGCGACAGATCGTCGGTGTTGATTTCGCCTGCGACCTTGAAGATGCTGACGGTGATGCTTTGCGGCACTTCGGGGCGGCTGGTGAACCATTCGGCATCGGCCCAGCTCTGCAGCACCGACTTGGCATTCGCATTGCCCTTGTCGGCCTTCTCCTTGACGTCGTGGAACTGGTCGAACATCAGCAGGGTCTTCTTCAGGCCTTCGGCCGCGACGGTGCCGACTTCGGCGTCGTCCAGCAGATCGACCAGCGGTCCGATGTTGTAGCCGCCGAGCATGGTGCCGAGCAGCTCGGTCGCACGGGCACGCGTGAGCAGCAGGCTCTTCTCGGTGCCGTGGGCCACGGCTGCGAGGTAGCTGGCCTTGACCTTGGCGGCGTCGTCCACGCCCGCCGGTACGCGGTTCGTCAGCAGGTCGAGCAGGAAGTCGGCCTCGGCCACGACCGGCGCCTTCATGAGCTCGATCAGTTCGGCAGTCTGCTTGGCGGTCAGCGGCAGCGGCGGGATGCCGAGCGCGGCGCGTTCGGCAACATGTTCAACGTAGGCTTGCAACATCTTCTTTTCTCCGGATACACAAAAGGGCGGGCGGCTCCCGCGTCGAAGCGGGAGCCGCGCCTTGACGGATGACTACTGCTTCTTGGTGGCCGGCGGCGTGTCGGCGCCGTCGAACAGGCTCTTGGGCGGGTTCTTCTTCATGTCCTCGGCCACCTCGACCTGCTTGGCCGCCTGGCATTCGTCGGCCAGCCGCAGGCCCTGCTTCTGGCTCATCAGCATCGACTTGTTGCCCAACTGCAGCCACATGGCCTCGCGGACCGGGTCTTCGAGCCGGACCGCGCCGGTGCGGCTGGAGACCGGGTGCAGGCGGTACTTCACGTTGGCATGCGTCAGGATGAAGAAGCCGGGCTTCTTGGGATCGGCCTCGATGTTCACGCTGGCGCCGAGCTCGCACTTGATGGTGCCGGTCAGGATGGTCTCGGCGACCTTCAGGTCCTGCTCCGAGAGCGTGATGTCGGTTTCTTCGCTGATGGGCTTGGCTTCCTCGACCCGCTTGATGATGCGCTTGGGCACCACCTTCTGCACGACCTTCTTGCCGGTCGTGTTGGCTGCCGGCTGCTTCGCCGTGGTGCTTGCAGCATTGGTCTGGGCCATCGCCGCAAGCGGCAATGCGAGGGCGGTGGCGGCGATCAGGGCAATCGTCTTCATGGGTAGGTTTCTTTCGGGGGATGGGTTTTCAGGAGATAGCGGGAGCGAACCAGGCCTGCGCCTCGGAAGGCAAGCTGCGGCCGGTGGCATGCGCCCGCTCGAGAACCTGCCAGAAATGGCGGTAACTGGCGCGGTCATGCAATGTGCCATCGATACTGACCGGCGCCCACGCCACGGCCGCCGCAGCAGCCATGATTTTTGTAGCGATTTGAATCTGCCGCTCGTCGGGCGCGAAGGCCTCGAGGATCGGACGGATCTGGTTCGGATGGATGCTCCACATCCGCATATAGCCGAATTCGCCGGCCGCCTTGCGGGCCGCGGCGCGCATCGCATCGATGTCGTTGAACTCGGTCACGACGCAGTGCGAAGGCACCTTGCCATGCGCATGGGCGGCGGATGCGATCTCGAGCTTGGCGCGCACCACCAGCGGGTGCGTGAATTGCCCGGCGGCGGCCATGCCGTCGGCCGGAATGGCGCCGCCGTGCGCCGAGACGAAATCCATCAGCCCGAAGCTCAGCGACTGCACCCGGGGGTGGGCCGCGATTTCGAAGGCATGGTGCACCGCCAGTGGCGATTCGATCAGCACATGCAGCGGCAGTGCGTCGGCATCGGCGGCATCGAGCGCCTGCACGGCCTCGAGAACGTCGGCGATGGTTTCCACCTTGGGCACCATCAGGTGGCTCAGGCGCTGGCCGGCCCGGCCGGCGATCGTCATGACGTCGCCGGGGAACGAAGGATGGTCGACCGGATGGACCCGCGCGCCGACCCGCATGCCCGGTGCGGCGGACAGCGCGAGTTCGGTGACCAGCGCCGCATGCTCGGCCTCGCCGCCGATCGGGGCTCCGTCCTCGCAGTCGAGGGTGACGTCGAACACGCAGGCGCCGAATTCCTGGGCCATCTCGGCCTGCAGCGCCAGGCTCTTGCGCATGCGCGCTTCGACGCCGCTGTAATGGTCGCAGACCGGCAGCGCCACCGAGCCGGCCTGGGCGCCGAGCAGGACCTCGCGCGGATGAGGAGTCGAGATGCCTGTGCTCATGCTTTCTTCTGCGCCACGATGAACATGCGCGGAAAAGCCAGCAGCAGCCGGCCATCGGTGCGCGCCGGATAGGCCCGCGCGATGCGGCGTTCGTATTCGGCCAGGTAGCTGGTCCTGAGTTCGCCGGGCAAGGGGTCGACGAAGGGCTTGAGGCCCGTGCCGCTGACCCACTCGACGATCGCCGCCGCGGAGGCCATCGGATGCTGGTAGGCGGTGCGCCAGACATCGACCGCCGCAGCCTCGCCCGCGAGCAGGTCGTAGTAGCCGTCGATCGCCAGCAGTCGGGTACGGAGGCGGTCGGGATTGCCGATGGCCTGCGCCCAGGGCGCCTCGGCCGCCACCTCGCGCATCAGCCGATGCGTGGGCTCCTCGCGGTTGTCGGGCATCTGGATCGCCAGCACGCCCCCGGGCGCCAGTGCCGCGAAGAGCCTGGGAATCAGGGCCTCGTGGTCGGGCACCCACTGCAGGGCGGCATTGGCATAAATGAGGTCGGGCGCCGCTTCGGGCGCCCAGGTCGCGATGTCGCTGAGCTCGAAGCGGGCCTGCGGCAGCCGCTCGCGCGCGCTCGCGAGCATCGCCTCGGAGTTGTCGGTGCCGACAACGGCAGCGCCCGGAAAGCGCTGCACCAGCAGCTCGGTGGAATTGCCCGGCCCGCAGCCGAGGTCGAACACGCGTGCCGCCTCGGCCAGCGGCACGCGCGCCAGCAGTTCCCGGGCCGGACGCGTGCGCTCGTCCTCGTAGCGGCCGTAGAGCGCGGGATTCCAGTCGAGCATGCAGCGGGCGGCTTACAGCAGGTGGGCGACGCCGGCCTGCTCGTCCTGCAGTTCCTTGAGCGTCTTGTTGATGCGCTCCTGGCTGAAGGCGTCGATCTCGAGGCCCTCGACCAGCTTGTACTCGCCGTTCTCGCAGGTGACCGGGAAGCCGAACATGGTGTCCTTCGGAATGCCGTACTGGCCGTCCGACGGGATGCCCATCGTGACCCACTTGCCGTTGGTGCCGAGGGCCCAGTCGCGCATGTGGTCGATCGCTGCGTTGGCGGCCGAGGCGGCCGACGACAGGCCGCGCGCCTCGATGATGGCGGCGCCGCGCTTGCCGACCGTCGGCAGGAACACGTTGGCGTTCCATTCCTGGTCGTTGATCATCTTGGCGACGCTTTCGCCGTTGATGGTGGCGAAGCGGTAGTCGGCGTACATCGTGGGCGAATGGTTGCCCCAGACGGTGAGCTTCTCGATGTCGGCCACGGCCTTGCCGGTCTTGGCGGCGAGCTGGCTGGCGGCGCGGTTGTGGTCGAGGCGCAGCATGGCGGTGAAGTTCTTGCGCGGCAGGTCCGGTGCGCTCTTCATCGCGATGTAGGCGTTGGTGTTGGCCGGGTTGCCGACCACCAGCACCTTCACGTTGCGGCTCGCCACGGCGTTGAGCGCCTTGCCCTGCGCGGTGAAGATGGCGCCGTTGACGGCCAGCAGCTCGGCGCGTTCCATGCCCGGGCCGCGCGGACGCGAACCGACCAGCAGCGCGTAGTCGGCGTCCTTGAAGGCGGTCATCGGATCGCTGTGGGCTTCCATGCCGACCAGCAGCGGGAAGGCGCAGTCGTCGAGCTCCATCATCACGCCCTTGAGCGCCTTTTGCGGGCCTTCGACGGGGACTTCGAGCAATTGCAGGATGACCGGCTGGTCCTTGCCAAGCATTTCGCCGGAGGCGATGCGGAACAGCAGGGCGTAACCGATTTGGCCAGCGGCACCGGTGACGGCAACGCGAACAGGCTTTTTGCTCATGGGATAACTCCAGGAAATGAGTGAAAACGGTGCGTGACCGCAAGGTGCGGCCACAAGGTCGGGCCGGACGATGGCGCCCAGGCTTCGGACGTCTTCGATTTTATGCCGATTTGCGGTTTCGGTGGCGCCTGTCTTATGTCTTATATAAGATGTCGCCCGGAAAGCACCCGCCGCGGTGCGCCGACGCACCCATGACCACCTCTCCCACCGCCGTCGCCGAGCTCGCCACGCCGTCGTTCAGTCCGCTCTACCAGCAGATCAAATCGCTGATCCTGCAGAGCCTGCACGCCGGCGAATGGAAGCCGGGCGAACCCATTCCGAGCGAAATCGACCTCGCGGCACGCTTTCGGGTCAGCCAGGGCACGGTGCGCAAGGCCATCGACGAACTTGCGGCTGAAAACCTCGTGGTGCGTCGCCAGGGCAAGGGCACTTTCGTCGCCACCCACGCCGAGCAGCACGTGCAGTACCGATTCCTGAAGCTGGTGCCGGACAGCGGCGATGTCGACAGCGACGGGCCCGCCCAGCGCACGATCGTCGATTGCCGGCGCCAGCGCGCCAGCGCCGACGTCGCCCGGGCATTGGCGCTGCGCACCGGCGACGCCGTGCTGCAGGTGCGCCGCGTGCTGGCCTATCGCGGCACGCCGACCATCCTGGAGGAGCTCTGGCTGCCGGGAACGCCGTTCAAGGGACTCACGGCCGAACGGCTCACCGCGTGGCGCGGCCCCATGTACGCGCTGTTCGAGACCGAATTCGGCGTGCGCATGGTGCGCGCCGAGGAAAAAATCCGCGCCGTCCTGCCCGACGCGGCGCAGGCCGAGCTGCTGGCCGTCAGCACGGCGACGCCGCTGCTGAGCGTCGAACGCCTGGCTCTCACCTACCATGACACGCCCATGGAATTGCGCCGCGGCCTCTACCGCACGGACACGCACCACTATCGCAACCAGCTGGGGTGAACAGGCCCACCCAAACCATTGCGGGAGCTCAAGCATCCGAGTGCCCCGGTGCGATGACCTATCCTCCCCGAACGGCACGATGGTGCATTGCAATAGAATTTTGAGTTGTTTGCATTTTCTTGCTTCAGAACAAGCCGCCCTCTAAAAAATACCGAAAGCCCCCCATGACAGAGCTGGCCAACCCTCCCCGACCGCCGCGGCGCGAGTTCCGCAACATCAATCCGCTCTCCGATCTGACGACCTATCGGCTGCCGCCGGCGGGCATCGTCTCGATCCTGCACCGCGTCAGCGGCGTGCTGATGTTCCTGCTGCTGCCCTTCATCATCTGGATGTTCGACACCTCGGTGTCTTCCGAGATTTCCTTCGCGCGCTTCTCGGCCGCCTTCAACATCGGGGTCGGATTCCTTCCGGGCTGGTTCCTCAAGCTGGTCGCGCTGGCGCTCATCTGGGCCTACTTGCACCACTTCATCGCCGGCCTGCGCCATCTGTGGATGGACGTGAGCCACGCCGCGGTCGAAAAGAAGAGCGGCAACAGCACGGCACTCGCCACGCTGTTCCTGAGCGTCCTGCTGACCGTCGTCCTCGGCGCCAAGCTGTTCGGCCTTTATTGATTTCTTGCGGGTCGGATCTTCAGCTCTGACCCCAACTGAATAGGAAACTGACAATGTCCGTGAACTACGGCTCCAAGCGCATCGTCGTCGGTGCGCACTACGGCTTGCGCGACTGGCTGAGCCAGCGCATCACCGGCGCCCTGATGGCGCTCTTCACCGTGATCCTGCTGGCGCAGGTGATCTTCAAGCGCGGCCCGATCGGCTACGACCTCTGGGCCGGCATCTTCGCCGCCCAATGGATGAAGGTGCTCACCTTCGTGGTGATCGCCTCGCTGCTCTATCACGTCTGGGTCGGCATGCGCGACGTCTGGATGGACTACGTCCAGCCGGTCGGCATCCGGCTGCTGTTGCAAGTTTTCACGATCGTCTGGCTTGTCGGTTGCGCGGGTTGGGCCATTCAAGTGCTCTGGAGGCTCTAACCCAATGACTTACACCAAAGATCAAATCACCAAGCGCAAGTTCGACGTCGTCATCATCGGCGCCGGCGGCTCCGGCATGCGCGCATCCCTGCAACTGGCACGCGCCGGCCTCAACGTCGCCGTGCTTTCGAAGGTGTTCCCGACCCGCTCGCACACCGTCGCGGCCCAAGGCGGCGTCGGCGCCTCGCTCGGCAACATGAGCGAGGACAACTGGCACTACCACTTCTACGACACGATCAAGGGCTCCGACTGGCTCGGCGACCAGGATGCGATCGAGTTCATGTGCCGCGAGGCACCCAAGGTGGTGTATGAGCTCGAGCACTTCGGCATGCCCTTCGACCGCAACCCGGACGGCACGATCTACCAGCGTCCGTTCGGCGGCCACACCGCCAACTACGGCGAGAAGCCGGTGCAGCGCGCCTGCGCCGCGGCCGACCGCACCGGCCACGCGATGCTGCACACGCTCTACCAGAAGAACGTCGAGGCCCGCACCCAGTTCTTCGTCGAATGGATGGCGCTCGACCTGATCCGCGACGCCGAAGGCGACGTGGTCGGCGTGACCGCGCTCGAGATGGAAACCGGCGACCTGCACATCCTGCAGGCCAAGACCGTGCTGCTGGCGACCGGCGGCGCAGGCCGCATCTTCGCGGCCTCGACCAACGCCTTCATCAACACCGGCGACGGCCTCGGCATGGCCGCGCGCTCGGGCATCCCGCTGCAGGACATGGAGTTCTGGCAGTTCCACCCGACCGGCGTGGCCGGCGCCGGCGTGCTGCTGACCGAAGGCTGCCGCGGCGAAGGCGCGATCCTGCTCAACAGCAACGGCGAGCGCTTCATGGAGCGCTACGCGCCGACCCTGAAGGACCTCGCGCCGCGCGACTTCGTCTCGCGCTCGATGGACCAGGAAATCAAGGAAGGCCGCGGCTGCGGCCCGAACAAGGACTACGTGCTGCTGAAGCTCGACCACCTCGGTGCCGAGACCATCCACAAGCGGCTGCCCTCGGTGTACGAGATCGGCGTCAACTTCGCCAACGTCGACATCACCAAGGAACCGATCCCGGTGGTGCCGACCATCCACTACCAGATGGGCGGCATTCCGACCAACATCAACGGCCAGGTCGTGATCCAGAAGGGCGAAGACAACAGCGCCGTGGTCAACGGCCTCTATGCGGTGGGCGAATGCTCCTGCGTGAGCGTGCACGGCGCCAACCGCCTGGGCACCAACTCGCTGCTCGACCTGCTGGTGTTCGGCCGCGCGGCCGGCAATCACATCGTCGAGTTCAACGACAAGCTGAAGGAGCACAAGGATCTGCCCGCAGACGCCGCCGACCGCACCCTGGAGCGCCTGAACCAGCTCGAGGCCTCGACCTCGGGCGAGTACGCGCAGGACGTGGCCAACGAGATCCGCTCGGTGATGCAGCAGCACGCGGCCGTGTTCCGCAAGCAGGCCACGATGGACGAAGGCGTGCAGAAGATCGCCGAGGTCCGCAAGCGCGTCGCCGCCGTCACCCTCAAGGACAAGTCGCGCGTGTTCAACACCGCGCGCATCGAAGCCCTCGAAGTCGACAACCTGATCGAAGTGGCGCAGGCCACGATGGTCTCGGCCGCCGCCCGCCGCGAATGCCGCGGCGCCCACACGGTCGAGGACTACGAGCGCCCGGCCGACGATCCGGTCGCGCCGCTGGGCCGCGACGACGCCAACTGGATGAAGCACACGCTCTGGTACAGCCAGGACAACCGCCTCTCGTACAAGCCGGTCAAGCTGCAGCCGCTGACGGTGGCCTCGGTGCCGCCGAAGGTCCGCACGTTCTAAGGCCCGGGAAAGCATCACAAGGACATCACGATGAAGCGCACATTCCAAATCTACCGCTACGACCCGGACAAGGACGCCAAGCCCTACATGCAGACCATCGAGATCGAACTCGACGGCCACGAGCGCATGCTGCTCGACGCCCTCATGAAGCTCAAGGCGCAGGACCCGACGCTGTCGTTCCGCCGCTCTTGCCGCGAAGGCGTCTGCGGCTCGGACGCGATGAACATCAACGGCAAGAACGGCCTGGCCTGCCTGACCAACATGCTCACGCTCAAGGGCACGATCGTGCTCAAGCCGCTGCCCGGCCTGCCGGTGATCCGCGACCTGATCGTGGACATGACGCAGTTCTTCAAGCAGTACAACTCGATCAAGCCCTACCTGCAGAACGACACCGTGCCGCCCGAGAAGGAGCGCCTGCAGTCGCCCGAGGAGCGCGACGAGCTCAACGGCCTGTACGAGTGCATCCTGTGCGCGAGCTGCTCGACCAGCTGCCCGAGCTTCTGGTGGAACCCCGACAAGTTCGTCGGCCCGGCCGGGCTGCTGCAAGCCTACCGCTTCATCGCCGACAGCCGCGACGAAGCCACCGGCGAGCGCCTGGACAACCTTGAAGACCCGTATCGCCTGTTCCGCTGCCACTCGATCATGAACTGCGTCGACGTGTGCCCCAAGAACCTGAACCCGACCCGGGCGATCGGCAAGATCAAGGAACTCATGGTGCGTCGCGCCATCTAGCCCGAGTGACGGACCCCATGCAAGCCACCGACGACCTCTCCGAGCCGATCAGCGTGCGTGCGCTGAGCAAGCTCAAGTGGCGCTGCCGGCGCGGCCTGCTTGAAAACGACCTGTTCATTGCCCGCTTCTTCGAACGGCACGAGGCAAGCCTGACCCGCGGGCAGGCACAGGCACTGGAGACATTGATGGACCTGTCGGACAACGACCTGCTCGACCTCCTGCTCGCGCGAAAGGAGCCCGAGCCCGGATGGGCCGGGGCCGAGGTGGTCGAACTGCTGCGACTGATGCGCAGCGACGGTGCGCAATTCCTATCTTCCTGATCCATTCTTTGAAAGACACTCGAAATGAAAGCATCCGAGAACAAGGCCACGCTGTCGTTCAGCAACGGCGGACAGAACGTCGAGCTGCCGATCTACAAGGGGACCCTCGGCCCTGACGTGATCGACATCCGCAAGCTCTACGCCCAGACGGGCATGTTCACCTACGACCCGGGCTTCATGTCGACGGCCTCGTGCGAATCGGCCATCACCTACATCGACGGCGACAAGGGCGAACTGCTGTACCGCGGCTACCCGATCGAGCAGCTCGCAACCAACTGCGACTTCCTCGAGACCTGCCACCTGCTGCTGTACGGCGAGCTGCCCGACCAGGCCAAGAAGACCAGCTTCACGAAGCTCGTGACCAATCACACGATGGTCAACGAGCAGATGCAGTTCTTCCTGCGCGGTTTCCGCCGCGACGCGCACCCGATGGCCATCATGACCGGCCTGGTCGGCGCGCTGTCGGCCTTCTATCACGACAGCACGGACATCAACAATCCGAAGCACCGCGAGATCGCCGCGATCCGCCTGATCGCGAAGATGCCGACGCTGGTCGCCATGGCCTACAAGTACACCGTGGGCCAGCCCTACATGTACCCGAAGAACGACCTCAGCTATGCGGGCAACTTCCTGCACATGATGTTCGCGACGCCGTGCGAGGAGTACAAGGTGAGCCCGGTACTCGAGCGCGCGCTCGACCGCATCTTCATCCTGCACGCCGACCACGAGCAGAACGCCTCGACCTCGACCGTGCGCCTGTGCGGCTCGTCGGGCACCAACCCCTTCGCGGCGATCGCGGCCGGCGTGGCCTGCCTCTGGGGCCCGGCCCACGGCGGCGCCAACGAGGCGGCGCTCAACATGCTCTACGACATCCAGAAGGCGGGCGGCGTCGACAAGATCGGCGAGTTCATCAAGCAGGTCAAGGACAAGAACTCGAACGTCAAGCTGATGGGCTTCGGGCATCGCGTCTACAAGAACTACGACCCGCGCGCCAAGCTGATGCAGGAAACCTGCAAGGAAGTGCTGGGCGAACTGGGCCTCGAGAACGATCCCCTGTTCAAGCTCGCCATGGCGCTCGAGAAGATCGCCCTGGAAGACGAATACTTCGTCTCGCGCAAGCTCTACCCGAACGTCGACTTCTATTCGGGCATCGTGCAGCGCGCGATCGGCATCCCGGTGCCGCTGTTCACCGCCGTCTTCGCGCTCGCGCGCACGGTCGGCTGGATTGCCCAGCTCAACGAGATGATCGGCGACCCGGACTACAAGATCGGCCGTCCGCGCCAACTCTTCGAAGGCTCGGTCAAGCGCGACGTCAAGCCCATCGCACAACGCTGATCGCCGTCAGGCTCTCACACAGGAAAGCTGCCTTCGGGCAGCTTTTTTGCGTTTTGGCTGACAGGAAGCCGAACTGCGGGCGAATAACTTCATGGCGTCATCCACCCCAAGGAGTTCCACCATGAAGAAACTCGCTGCCATGATCGCCGTCGTCTTCGCCTTCGCCGTGCCGCTGGCCGGCTGCAACACCATGAAGGGTGCCGGCCAGGACATCCAGAAGGGTGGCCAGAAGATGGAAGACGCCGCGACCAAGAAGCAATAAGCGCCATTCCCGCGCCGCTCATCGCGCCGCGGCATCGAAGCCATCGCCGATCGCGATGGCTTCCTCATTGAAACTGAGAGAAAATGTGGGCTTCCATCTCTGAACGAGATGCCAAAGCCCCAATGACCTCTTCCGAACGCAGTTTCGCCCGCCGCATCGACCTCACGTCGCTGCAGTTGTTCGTGGCTGTCTGCGAACTCGGCAGCATCGGTCGCGCGGCGGAACGCGAGTTCATCGCGGCTTCGGCGATCAGCAAGCGGCTGTCCGACCTCGAAGCCACCCTCGGCACCCCCCTGCTCTACCGCCACGCGCGCGGCGTCGACCTGACGCCGGCCGGCGAGAGCCTGCTGCACCATGCGCGATCGGTGCTCTACAGCCTCGAGAAGATGCAGGGCGAACTCAGCGAATACGCCGATGGCGTGCGCGGGCATGTCCGGGTGCACGCCAACATCTCGGCCATCGTTCAGTTCCTTCCCGAGGATCTCGGCGCCTTCACGCGCGAGCACGACGCGATCAAGATCGACCTCGAAGAGCACTTGAGCAGCGAGGTCGTGCGCGCCGTTCACGAGGGCGCGGCCGACCTCGGCGTTTGCCACCTCGCCGACGGCGCGGCCGACCTGCAGAGCCTGCCCTACCGCGACGACGCGCTGACGCTGATCGTGCCCGCCGGCCACGCACTGGCGTGCGAACGCGCGATCGATTTCGTCGACTCGCTGGACTACGACCACGTCGGCCTGCACACCAACAGCTCGATCTACGTCGCGATGCACCAGGCCGCGCTGGCCGCAAGCCGCAGCATCCGCCTGCGCATCCACGTGACGGGCCTCGACGCGATGTGCCGGATGATCGAGAACGGACTCGGCGTCGGCGTGATGCCGCTGCGCGCCTTCGAACTGATGCAGGGCGGCATCGGCCGCGGCCTGACCAGCATCGCGCTCAACGACGCCTGGGCCGCGCGCCAGATCCGCCTGATCGCACGCGACTTCTCGACCCTGCCGGTTGCCGCCCGCATGCTCGTCAAGCACCTGCATACCCCTGCTGACGCGACGCCCGCGCAGCTCGCCGCATAAGACAATCACCCTCCCACGAAAGAGACCCATGGCACGCACGCTCTACGACAAACTCTGGGACGAACACGTCGTCCACACCGAGGAAGACGGCACCTCGATCCTCTACATCGACCGCCACCTGGTGCATGAAGTCACCAGCCCTCAGGCTTTCGAAGGACTGCGCGAGGCCGGCCGCAAGCTCTGGCGCATCAGCTCGGTGGTCGCGACGGCCGACCACAACACGCCGACCACCCACTGGGAACTGGGCTACGACGGCATCACCGATCCCGTCAGCAAGGAACAGATCACCACGCTGGACACGAACATCAAGGAATTCGGCGCCGCCGCCTTCTTCCCGTTCCTGAGCAAGCGCCAGGGCATCGTGCACGTGATCGGGCCCGAGTCGGGCGCCACCTTGCCCGGCATGACCGTGGTTTGCGGCGACTCGCACACCTCGACCCACGGCGCTTTCGGCGCGCTCGCGCACGGCATCGGCACCAGCGAGGTCGAGCACGTGATGGCGACCCAGACCCTGCTCGCCAAAAAGGCCAAGAACMTGCTCGTGAAGGTTGAAGGCAAGCTGCCGCTGGGCTGCACCGCCAAGGACATCGTGCTCGCSATCATCGGCARGATCGGCACCGCCGGCGGCACSGGCTACACCATCGAGTTCGCCGGTTCGGCGATCCGCGACCTGAGCATGGAAGGCCGCATGACGGTCTGCAACATGGCGATCGAGGCCGGCGCCCGCGCCGGGCTGGTGGCAGTGGACGACAAGACCATCGCCTACGTCCAGGGCCGCCCGCTGGCGCCGACCGGCGTCGAATGGGACCAGGCCGTCGCCTACTGGAAGACGCTGCAGTCCGACCCCGGCGCGCACTTCGACCTGGTGGTCGAGCTCGACGCCGCGCAGATCAAGCCGCAAGTCACCTGGGGCACCTCGCCCGAGATGGTGGTTCCGGTGGACGGCCGCGTGCCCGACCCGGACAAGGAAAAGGACGCCAACAAGCGCGGCGCGATCGAGCGCGCGCTGGCCTACATGGGCCTGGAGCCGAACAAGCCGATGAACGACATCCTGATCGACAAGGTCTTCATCGGCTCCTGCACCAACAGCCGCATCGAGGACATGCGCGAGGCCGCGGCGATGGTCAAGCGGCTGGGCCAGAAGGTGGCCAAGAACGTCAAGCTCGCCATGGTGGTGCCGGGCTCGGGCCTGGTCAAGGAACAGGCGGAGCGCGAAGGCCTGGACCAGATCTTCAAGGCGGCAGGCTTCGAATGGCGTGAACCCGGCTGCTCGATGTGCCTGGCGATGAACGCCGACCGGCTCGAGCCGGGCGAGCGCTGCGCCTCGACCAGCAACCGCAACTTCGAAGGCCGCCAGGGCGCCGGTGGCCGCACCCACCTCGTGAGCCCGGCCATGGCCGCCGCAGCCGCGGTCCATGGCCACTTCGTCGACGTCCGCCAGTTCTCATGAAACCTTGCGGAACAGACCAAGAATTGCGAAGCAATTTTTGCTCTGTTCTCAACTGACCAGATAGACATCACCATGCAGAAATTCACCGTGCACAAGGGCCTCGTGGCACCGATGGACCGCGAGAACGTCGACACCGACGCGATCATCCCGAAGCAGTTCCTGAAGTCGATCCGCAAGACCGGCTTCGGGCCCAATCTGTTCGACGCCTGGCGCTACCTGGACCCGGGCGAGCCGGGCCAGGATCCGAAGTCGCGCAAGCCGAACCCCGACTTCGTGCTGAACCAGCCGCGCTACGCCGGCGCCTCGGTGCTGCTGGCGCGCAAGAACTTCGGCTGCGGCTCGTCGCGCGAGCACGCACCGTGGGCACTCGACCAATACGGCTTCCGCGCCATCATCGCGCCGAGCTACGCCGACATCTTCTTCAACAACAGCTTCAAGAACGGCCTGTTGCCGATCGTGCTGAGCGAAGCCCAGGTGGCGCAGCTGTTCGACGAGACCCTCGCCTTTCCGGGCTACAGCCTGACCGTCGACCTCGAGCGCCAGGTGGTCGTCAAGCCGGACGGCAGCGAGCTCCCGTTCGAGGTCCAGGCCTTCCGCAAGTACTGCCTGCTCAACGGCCTCGACGACATCGGCCTGACCCTGCGCCACAAGGACAAGATCGCGGCCTTCGAAGCCGAGCGCCTGGCCAAGAAGCCCTGGCTGTCGCACCAACTCATCGCCTGAAATCCATTGTTCAATCTTCTCCGTACAAGCTCATGAAAATCGCAGTCCTCCCCGGTGATGGCATCGGCACCGAAATCGTTGCCGAGGCGATCCGCGTCCTCGATGTGCTCGACCTGTCCTTCGAGACCGAACAGGCGCTGGTCGGCGGCGCCGCCTACGAGGCCCACGGCCACCCGCTGCCCGAGTCCACGCTGAAACTGGCCAAGGAAGCCGACGCGGTGCTGTTCGGCGCCGTGGGGGACTGGAAGTACGACAAGCTCGAACGCTCGCTGCGCCCCGAGCAGGCCATCCTGGGCCTGCGCAAGAACCTCGGCCTGTTCGCCAACTTCCGCCCGGCCATCTGCTACGAGCAGCTGGTGGACGCCTCGAGCCTGAAGCCCGAGCTGATCGCGGGGCTGGACATCCTGATCATTCGCGAACTGACCGGCGACATCTATTTCGGCCAGCCGCGCGGCCGCCGCACCGCGGTCGACGGCCACTTCCCGGGCGCCGAGGAAGCCTTCGACACCATGCGCTATTCGCGCCCCGAGGTCGAGCGCATCGCCCACGTCGCCTTCCAGGCGGCGCGCAAGCGCAGCAAGCGCGTGACCAGCGTCGACAAGGCCAACGTGCTCGAGACCTTCCAGTTCTGGAAGGACATCGTGACCGAGGTCGGCCGCGAATATCCCGACATCGAACTCGACCACATGTACGTCGACAACGCTGCCATGCAGCTGGTCAAGGCACCCAAGAAGTTCGACGTGGTGGTCACCGGCAACATGTTCGGCGACATCCTGTCGGACGAGGCCGCGATGCTCACCGGCTCGATCGGCATGCTGCCCTCGGCCTCGCTGAACGCCAGCAACCAGGGCCTCTACGAGCCCAGCCACGGCAGCGCGCCCGACATTGCCGGCAAAGGGGTTGCCAATCCTTTGGCTACAATCCTGTCCGCTGCCATGATGCTTCGCTTTTCCCTCAACCAGCCCGAGGCTGCCGACCGGATCGAGTCGGCGGTCAAGTCCGTGCTGGCCCAGGGGCTGCGCACGGCAGACATCTGGTCCGCAGGCACGACCAAGGTCGGCACCCGCGAGATGGGCGATGCCGTGGTGGCTGCCATCACCAAAAAGACGATTACCGGCTAAACCAGCCCGCTTCGTCACGCCCTTCCCGGCTCTGACGAGCCGGGCGCAAAGAGAAGACAGTTTCTTTTTTCACAAGGGCAATTTGAAATGGCGAACGCAAATCAACCTCTGGTCGGCCTCGTGGGCTGGCGCGGCATGGTCGGCTCGGTCCTCATGGACCGGATGCAGGCCGAAGGCGACTTCGGACTGATCGAGCCGGTCTTCTTCTCGACTTCGAACGCCGGCGGCAAGGCCCCGGCGATGGCGAAGAACGAGACCACGCTGAAGGACGCCCACGACATCGAGGCACTCAAGAAGTGCGACATCGTCGTCACCGCCCAAGGCGGCGACTACACGACCGAGGTGTTCCCGAAGCTGCGTGCGGCCGGCTGGAAGGGCCACTGGATCGACGCCGCGTCCACGCTGCGCATGAACGACGACACGATCATCGTGCTCGATCCGGTCAACCTGCCGGTGATCCAGAACGCGCTCGCCAAGGGCGGCAAGAACTGGATCGGCGGCAACTGCACCGTCAGCTGCATGCTGATGGGCGTGGGCGCGCTCTACAAGGCCGGCCTGGTCGAGTGGATGACCAGCATGACCTACCAGGCGGCCTCGGGTGGCGGCGCGCAGCACATGCGCGAGCTGCTGACCCAGTTCGGCACCCTCAACGCCGAGGTGCGCGCGCTGCTCGACGACCCGAAGTCGGCGATCCTCGAGATCGACCGCAAGGTGCTGGCCAAGCAGCAGTCGCTGAGCGCCGCTGAAACCGCGAACTTCGGCGCCCCGCTCGGCGGCAGCCTGATCCCCTGGATCGACAAGGACCTGGGCGACGGCATGAGCAAGGAAGAGTGGAAGGGTGGCGCCGAGACCAACAAGATCCTCGGCCAGGGCGCGGGCTTCGGCACCGCCGCGACGCCGGTCGACGGCTTCTGCGTGCGCATCGGCGCGATGCGCTGCCACAGCCAGGCGCTGACCTTCAAGCTCAAAAAGGACGTTCCGGTGGCCGACATCGAGGCGCTGATGGCGGCCGACAACGAGTGGGTCAAGGTGGTGCCGAACACCCGCGAGGCCACGGTCCGCGACCTGACGCCGGTGGCCGTCACCGGCACGATGACGATTCCGGTCGGCCGCGTGCGCAAGCTTGCGATGGGTCCGGAGTACGTGGGCGCCTTCACTATCGGCGACCAACTGCTGTGGGGCGCCGCCGAACCGCTGCGCCGCATGCTGCGCATCCTGCTGGAGGAATGAGTTCGCCCCCAGGTTGCCCGGCACTTCGTGTCCGGGCGCCCACCCCCTGCCGGGGGCAACACCAGCGGCCCGGCGAAGCCGGTTCCGCGGTGTTTCACCAACAGGCCTGGCTGCGCCGGCCAAAGCGAAGTGAGCCAACTGCGGGCGAGCGTTGCTCAACCGCAACGACAAATGCATGACGAAGTTTGCACGCACTGGGTAGATAAGCCTTGTCGCCTTGTCAGTGCAAGGTCTTGATGTTAACGTCCCCTTACACATTTGGGCCGAGCTGCCCCCTACCAGCATGACACGACAACCGTTGCCTGCGGCCCGCCTTTCGGCCCTTCCTCCGAGTACGACGAACGCCGGTCGTGGCCAGCTCACCCTCCTCAGCGCTGCGGTCGGCTTGGCATTGGGCGCATTGGCGGTCGACGCCAGCGCGTTGACGCTGGGACGGTTGAATGTTCAGTCGGCGCTGGGCGAACCGCTGCGCGCAGAAATCGAAGTCACCGAGATCACGCCGGCCGAAGCCGGTGGACTGAAGGTCAACATCGCCTCCTCCGAGGCTTTCCGCGCCGCCGGGGTTCCCTACAACGCGGCGCTGTCGGATGTCCGGGCCGGCGTCCAGAAGCGTCCCGATGGCCGCTACGTCATTCGCCTCACCAGCAATCGGCTGCTCAGCGAGCCTTTCGTCGACCTGTTGCTCGAAGCCAACTGGAACACCGGGCGCATCGTGCGCGACTACACGGTCCTGCTCGACCCGCCGGCCAGCCGCCAGGCTGCCGCCCCGGTGGCTCCGATCGCTCCGCAGATCAGCGCGCCGCCACCGCAACGCGTCGCCCCGACCGTCGTGCAGGCGGCGCCTCCGAGCCGCCGCGAGCGCGCCGTCGCTGCGGCGCCTGCAGCGCCGCCCGCCCCGGCGGAAAGCGGCACGGTGCGCACCGGCGCCGGCGAACACGTGAAAGTCCAGGCCGGCGATACCGCCGGCAAGATCGCGGCCGCCTACAAGCCGGCCGAGGTCTCGCTCGACCAGATGCTCGTGGCCCTGCTGCGCGCCAACCCCAACGCCTTCATCGGCGGCAACGTGAACCGGATCAAGGCCGGCGCAGTGCTGGAGATGCCCGGTACGCCCCAGGCCGAAGCCGTCCCGCCAGGCGAGGCGCGCCGCACGGTGACCGCGCAGAGCCAGGATTTCGGCGAGTACCGGCGTCGCCTCGCCGACAACGCGCCGACATCGCGGGTCGCCGATGCCGACCGCCAGGCCTCGGGCAAGCTGCAGGCCAATGTCGAGGACCGCAACGCGGCCAATGCCGCCAGCGACAAGCTCAAGATCTCCCAGGGCATCGCCCCGGGCCGGCCGACCGAAGAGCAGATTGCACAGGCGCGCCAGGCGCAGGCCAGCAACGCCCGGGTCGCCGAGCTGTCGAAGAACATCTCCGAGCTGAACAAGATCCAGGCCGCCAGCGGCACGACGCCAGCGGCAGCCAGTCCGGCGTCGGCCGCTGCCTCGGCCGCAGCCGCCAGCCCCGCACCTGCCGCTGCGCCAGTTGCAGCGGCAGTTGCAGCGCCAGTTGCTGCAGCAGCAGCTTCGGCCGCAGCAGGCACGCCCGCCGCCGCGACGCCGCCGGCCGTGGTTGCGCCCGCGGCGGCTGCGTCCGCTCCATCGGTTGCAGCCGCCACCGACGCCAGCAGCCCCAAGCCGGCCGATACCGCAGCGGCCGCGCCCGCTGCCACCCCTCCCGCGGCTGCGCCCAAGCCGGTCGCCAAGGCGCCCCCCCCGCCACCGCCCGAGCAACCCAGCTTCTTCGCCGAACTGCTCGACAACCCGCTGATGGCCGGTGCGGCGGCGCTGATCGCGCTGCTGATCGGCTTGCTGCTCTACCGCGTGCTCGGCCGCAAGCGCCGCGACGCCGGCGACAGCGTGTTCATCGAAAGCCGGATCCCCAAGGACTCCTTCTTCGGCGCCAGCGGCGGCGAGTCGGTGGACACCAAGAATCGGGGCAATTCGGTGGTGTCGTCGCTGTCCTATTCGACCAGCCAGATGGACGCGGGCGACGTCGATCCGGTGGCCGAAGCCGACGTCTACCTGGCCTACGGCCGCGACCTGCAAGCCGAGGAAATCCTGCGCGAGGCCTTGCGGGTCAACCCGGAACGCTCCGCGATTCACCTCAAACTGCTCGAGATCCACGCCAAGCGCCGCGACCTGCGCGCCTACGAGGCCCTCGCCGCCGACGTCCACAAGCTGACCGGCGGTACCGGCAGCGAGTGGAACCGCGTGGTGGAACTCGGCAAGGACCTCGATCCGGGCAATCCGCTCTACGAGACCGGCAGCCGTGGCGGTGTGTCCGCCGCCGAGGCGGCCGCCTTCGCCGGTACGCTCGCAGCCGCCAGCGCGCCCGTGCCGCTGGCGCCGGTGCCTGCTCCGGTGGTCGAAGCCCCGCCGCCGGCCTTCATGCCTTCGGTGGCACCGCTGGACTTCGACCTCGAGCTGAGCCACCCACCGAAAGAAACGCCTCAGACCACGATCACTGCCACGTTGCCGCCGATCCCGACGCCGAAGGCCTTCAAGCCGGCCGACAGCGCGCTGCCGAGCACCGTCGCCGCACCGCTCAACGGCAGCCACTCGGCCAAGCCGGTCGCGCGCCTCGATCTCGAGAATGACTTCGACACCGCGCCCGGCGCCCTCGAGTCGCTCACCCGCGCGCCGTCGCAACCGGACGAAGAGCGCACCCAGCCCGCGCCCCTGCGCGCCGGCCTGCCGGCGGACTCCGGCTTCATCGAATTCGACATGAGCTCCCTGGCCGGCCTATCGGGCCGCAATCCATCCGACACCGAGCGCGGCCGCCTCGAGCCGATCGACGACAGCGGCGAGAACCCCCACGCGATCAAGCTCTCCCTGGCGCGCGAACTCAAGGCGCTGGGCGACGTCGAAGGCGCCCGCTCGCTGGTCGAGGAAGTGGCCGCCGAGAGCGCCGGCGACGTCAAGGCCGAGGCCAAGCAACTGCTCGGCCAGTTGCGCTGAGCGGCCTTGCGGCCGCCGCCGATTCCCCTGTGAGGCTGGCTCTCGGCATCCGCTACAACGGACAGGCGTACGAAGGCTGGCAGAGCCAGCTTTCGGGCCGCACTGTGCAGGACAAGCTGGAGGCGGCGCTGGCCCAGTTCGCCGCGCAGCCGATTTCCACGCTCTGCGCCGGCCGCACCGACACCGGCGTCCACGGCCTGATGCAAGTGGTGCATTTCGACACGTCGGTCGAGCGCACCCCCTTCTCCTGGGTCCGCGGCACCAATCGCTACCTGCCCCCGGACATCGCGCTGCAATGGGCACAGCCGGTGCCCGACTCCTTCCACTGCCGCGCCAGCGCCCTGACCCGGCGCTACCTGTACGTGCTGTCGCAGTCGCCGGTGCGCCCGAGCCTGGACGCCGGACGCGTCGGCTGGTCCATGCACGCGCTCGACGGGAATGCGATGCGGGCCGCGGCCGCGGTACTGGTAGGCCGGCACGATTTCAGTTCCTTCCGGGCCTCGGCCTGCCAGGCCCGCTCGCCGGTCAAGGACCTGCGCCGCATCGAGATCACGCGCCACGGCGAAGGCGAGCGCTGTCGCTGGCATTTCGAATTCGAGGCCGACGCCTTCCTGCACCACATGATCCGCAACCTCATGGGCTGCCTGGTACGGATCGGCCGCGGCGACTCGCCGCCCGAATGGATGGCCGAGGTGCTGGCCGCGCGCAGCCGCGTGGTTGCGGCGCCCACCTTCTCGCCCAGCGGGCTCTACTTTCTCGGGCCGTTGTACGACGCCGGCTGGGGCCTGCCGGCCGAGGCGACGCTGCAGGCCGGCGGCACTGCGTATGATGGTCCGCCATGACCGCCCAAGCTTCCCTGGCCCGCACCCGCATCAAGATCTGCGGACTGACGCGTGAAGCCGACGTGGACGCCGCGGTCGAGGCCGGTGCGGACGCGGTCGGCTTCGTGCTCTTTGCCGCCAGCCCGCGGGCGGTGAGCGTCGAGCGGGCGGCCGTGCTGGCCGCGCGGCTGCCGCCGTTCGTGACGCCGGTGCTGTTGTTCGTCAACGAATCGGAGGCGGCGACCCTGGACGCGCTGTCGCGGGTGGCCGGCGCCATGGCCCAGTTCCACGGCGACGAAACGCCGGAGCAATGCTGGCAGGCCAGCGGTCGCGGTGCCCACCGGTTCATGCGCGCGGCCCGCATTCCGCTCGGCGCCGCCGGGGCTTCCTTCGACCTCGTAAAATACGCGTCCGATTACTCCCGCGCCCACGCCATCCTGCTCGACGCCCATGTCGAAGCCTATGGCGGTGGCGGCAAGGCATTCGATTGGTCACTTCTTCCACCCGCCGTCGACGCTCACCTCGTCTTGAGTGGTGGGCTCGCACCTGCAAACGTGGGCGATGGCATTCGTCAGCTGCGGACGGCAGCCAAGTCGCTGTCCGTTGACGTGAGTTCGGGCGTCGAGGCCGCAAAGGGCCTCAAGGACGCCGCGAAGATTCACGCATTCGTGGCCGCCGTGCGTGCGGCCGATGCCTTCTCCCCAGTTCCCTAGCTCGCCGCGCCGCCTCGATCTCTCCGGGTGCCGGCCAGCCCAACGATCGAGACCATGGACACCTACCAGCAACCCGACGCCAGCGGCCACTTCGGCATCTACGGCGGCACTTTCGCCAGCGAGACGCTGACCCACGCGATCAGCGAACTGCGCGACGCCTACGCCCGGTACAAGGACGACCCGGAATTCCTGGCCGAATTCCACTACGAACTGGCCCATTTCGTGGGCCGGCCCTCGCCGATCTACCATGCGGCGCGCACCAGCCGCGAGATGGGCGGGGCCCAGATCTACCTCAAGCGCGAGGACCTGAACCACACCGGCGCCCACAAGGTCAACAACACCATCGGCCAGGCCATGCTCGCCAAGCGCATGGGCAAGCCGCGGGTGATCGCCGAGACCGGCGCCGGCCAGCATGGCGTGGCCACCGCCACCATCTGCGCCCGCTACGGGCTCGAATGCGTGGTCTACATGGGCAGCCAGGACGTGCAGCGCCAGAGCCCCAACGTGTACCGCATGAACCTGCTGGGCGCGACCGTGGTGCCGGTCGAGTCGGGCAGCAAGACACTGAAGGATGCGCTCAACGAGGCCATGCGCGACTGGGTCACGAACGTCGAGAACACCTTCTACATCATCGGCACGGTGGCCGGCCCGCATCCCTACCCGACCATGGTGCGCGACTTCCAGAGCGTGATCGGCACCGAATGCATCGAGCAGATGCCGGCCATGCTGGCCGCGCAGGGCATCACGGGCGAAGCCGGGGGCCGGCAGCCCGACGTCGTGGTCGCCTGCGTGGGCGGCGGCAGCAACGCGATGGGGATCTTCCATCCGTACATTCCGTTCGAGCGCACGCGCCTGATCGGCGTCGAAGCCGCAGGCGAAGGCCTGGACAGCGGCAAGCATTCGGCCTCGATCCTGCGCGGCAGCCCCGGCGTCCTGCACGGCAACCGCACCTACCTGCTGCAGAACGAAGACGGCCAGGTCACCGAGACCCACAGCATCAGCGCCGGCCTGGACTACCCCGGCGTCGGCCCCGAGCACGCCTACCTGGCCGACATCGGCCGCGCCGAGTACGTGGGCATCACCGATGCCGAAGCGCTGGAAGCCTTCCACTACCTGTGCCGGACCGAAGGCATCATCCCGGCGCTGGAGTCGAGCCATGCCTTCGCCTATGCCATGAAGCTCGCCAGGACGATGCGCCCGGACCAGTCGATCCTGGTCAACCTCTCGGGCCGCGGCGACAAGGACATCGGCACGGTGGCCGACCTCTCGGGCGTCGATTTCTACGACCGGCCGTCGATGCGCGGCCTGAGCGTGAAGGGAGGCAAGTGATGAGCCGAATTGCCGCCGCTTTCGAAGCCCTGCAAAAGGACGGCCGCCGGGCCCTGGTCCCCTACGTCACCGCCGGTTTCCCGTTCGCCGACATCACGCCCGCGCTGATGCACGGCATGGTCGAGGCCGGCGCCGACGTGATCGAGCTCGGCGTGCCGTTCTCCGACCCGATGGCCGACGGCCCCGTGATCCAGCGCGCCGGCGAGGCCGCGCTGGCGCTCGGCGTGGGCATGAAGCAGGTGCTCGCCATGGTGGCCGACTTCCGGCGCCAGGACGACCGTACGCCGGTGGTGCTGATGGGCTATGCCAACCCGGTGGAGCGCTACGACGGCGTGCACGGCAAGGGCGCCTTCATCCGCGACGCGGCCGCGGCCGGCGTCGACGGTCTGCTGGTGGTGGACTATCCGCCCGAGGAATGCGAGGAATTCGCCGCGGCCCTGAAGGCGAAGAACATCGACCTGATCTTCCTGCTGGCCCCGACCAGCACCGACGCGCGCATGGCCCAGGTCGGACGGATCGCCACCGGCTACGTCTACTACGTCTCGCTCAAGGGCGTGACCGGCGCCGGCCACCTCGATACCGAGGCGGTCGGGCGCATGATCCCGCGCATCCGCAAGCATGTGAGCGTGCCGGTCGGCGTCGGCTTCGGCATCCGCGACGCCCGCACCGCGCAGGCGGTCGGCGCCGCCGCCGACGCGGTCGTGATCGGCACCCGCATCATCCAGTTGATCGAGGGCCAGCCCCGGGACGCCGTGGTGCCGCTGGTGCGCGAATTCCTGGCCGAGATCCGCCAGGCGCTCGACGCCCTGCCCGCCGCCACGCCCCGGAACGCGGCTGGCGGATAATCCATGCCCACACAAGGACAAACTATGGCCCCCATGCTGCGCACTTCGTGTCTTCGCTGCCCTCCAAGGGGGCGCATTTCACCTTGGGGCGGCCCGGCGGTGAAATCATGAGCTGGCTTGAAAAACTGCTTCCCCCCAAGATCACGCCGACCGACCCGAGCGAACGGCGCCAGATGCCCGAAGGCCTCTGGATCAAGTGCCCGAGCTGCGACACCGTGCTCTACAAGACCGACCTCGAGCACAACCAGAACGTCTGCCCGAGCTGCGGCCATCATCACCGCATCGGCGCCCGGGCGCGGCTCGACGCTTTCCTCGACCCCGAAGGCCGCTACGAGGTGGGCCAGGAGGTGTTGCCGGTCGACGCCCTGAAGTTCAAGGACAGCCGCAAGTACCCCGAACGTCTTAAGGAAGCGCTGGAGAACACCGGCGAAACCGACGCCCTGGTCGTGATCGGCGGCTCGGTGCACAGCATCAACGTGGTGGTCGCCTGCTTCGAGTTCGACTTCATGGGCGGCAGCATGGGCAGCGTGGTCGGCGAGCGCTTCGTGCGCGGCGTCGAGACCGCGATCGAGCAGAAGGTGCCTTTCATCTGCTTCACCGCCACCGGCGGCGCGCGGATGCAGGAAGGCCTGCTGTCGCTGATGCAGATGGCCAAGACCAACGCCTCGCTGACGCGCCTCGCGAAGAAGGGCCTGCCCTACATCAGCGTGCTGACCGATCCGACCATGGGCGGTGTGAGTGCCGGCTTCGCCTTCGTCGGCGACGTGGTGATCGCCGAGCCCAAGGCGCTGATCGGCTTCGCCGGCCCGCGCGTGATCGAATCGACCGTGCGCGTGACCCTGCCCGAGGGCTTCCAGCGCGCCGAGTTCCTGCAGACCAAGGGCGCGATCGACTTCATCTGCGACCGGCGCGAACTGCGCAAGACCGTGGCCAACACCCTGGCCATGCTGCTGCGCCAACCCGCCGACGCGGTGGTTTAGTAGCTCGCCCCCAGGTTGCCCCGCACTTCGTGTCGGGGCGCCCACCCCCTACCGGGGGCAACACCAGCGGACTGGCAAAGCCAGATCCGCGGTGTTTCACGAACGGGCCTGGCTGCGCCGGCCGCGCGCGGTCAACCTAGAGTGAAGGCGGCTTGCATCAGGTTGCCGAGCACGATCGCCACCACCTGCAGCAGCACGATCGCGGCCAGCACCGACAGGTCGACGCCGCCGATCGGCGGAATGAAGCGGCGCAGTGGCCGCACCAGCGGTTCGGCCAGCCGCGCGATCAGGTCGTGCAGCATCGAGGAGGCATTCGGCACCCAGGACAGCACCGCGTGGACGATCAGCAGCGCGGTGAGCCCCGACACGGCGAGTTGCAGCAGTCCGACCAGCGACACGAGCGGCAGCACGGCCCAGCGCCCGACGCCGCCCATCAACAGCCACAGGAGCAGGAACTTGGCCAGCACCAGCAGCCAGGCGGCCACCAGGCTCGCGAGGTCCCAGCGCTTGACCGAGGGCACGATGCGGCGCAGCGGCAGGACGATCCAGTCGCTCACCGCGAACACGAAGCGCCCCAGCGGATTGCCGAAAGGCACACGGTGGAATTGCATGTAGAGACGCAGCAGGCAAGCGCCGCCCAGGAGGCCGACGATCACGTCGAGCAGGAACGAGGGGATCTGATAGAACATGGCGCGTGGTCGTGAACGGAATGCGATGATAGCCACGCAAAGGTTCATCGATGACGACACGCCCCCTTCTGCGCTCCCTCCCCTTGTTCCCGCTCGGCACCGTGCTCTTCCCGGGCGGCCTGCTGCCGCTGCGCATCTTCGAGGTCCGCTACCTCGACATGATCGGCCGCTGCCACCGGAACGGATCGCCTTTCGGCGTGGTGAGCCTGACGCAGGGCAGCGAGGTCCGCCGCGCCGGCGCCGAAGCCGAGCGCTTCGCCGCCGTCGGCACGCTGGCGGTGATCCGCGAATTCGATGCGCCCCAGGCCGGACTGCTGCAGATCGAGTGCATCGGCACGCAGCGCTTCAGCGTCCGCTCCAGCGAGCTGCAGAGCCACGGTCTCTGGACCGCCGAGGTCGAGGCCCTGGCCGACGATCTGGCGCTGGCGATCCCCGACGATCTGGTGCAGACGGCCGAAGCGCTGCGCCGGCTGGTGCAGGCGCTCGAAGAACGCCGGCACCTGGCCGGCGATGCCGGCGTCCGCTTGCCGATCGCGCAGCCCTATCGCTTCGAGGACTGCGGCTGGGTCGCCAACCGCTGGTGCGAACTGTTGCCCATGCAGACCGAACTCAGGCAGCGCCTGATGGCGCTCGACAGCCCGCTGATGCGCCTCGAACTGGTCAGCGATCTGCTCGCACGGGCCGGCATCGCGACCTAACCGCTACCAATTCGATAGCATCGAAGGCAGTCCAGGCGCGTGTCGGGCGATGGTCCTTCAGGAGCCGAGGGCGGTTAAAATGGCGGGTTGCGTGCTTTCGCACGCCCTCCTTCCCCCCGCTCCCCAGTGCCCATGTCCGACCACCCGACTCCTTCCGTTCCCGTGCCCGCCGCGGCCGCCGCCACCGACGACAACCAGCTGATCGCCGAACGGCGCGAGAAGCTCAAAGCCCTGCGCGCGGCGCAGGCCGACGGCAAGGGGGTCGCATTCCCGAACGACTTCAAGCCCGCCGACCGCGCGGCCACCCTGCTCGCGGCCCATGGCGAGACCGCGGCCGAAGTGCTGGACGCCACGCCGGTCCCGGTCAGCGTGGCCGGCCGCATGATGCTCAAGCGGGTGATGGGCAAGGCCAGCTTCGCGACCCTGCAGGACGCCACCGGCCGAATCCAGCTCTATGTGACGCGCGACGGGGTCGGCGAAGAGGCGTATGCCGAGTTCAAGCACTGGGACCTCGGCGACATCGTCGGCGCCGAAGGCACGGCCTTCAAGACCAAGACCGGCGAACTGTCGGTCAAGGTGAGCAAGCTGCGCCTGCTGACCAAGAGCCTGCGCCCGCTGCCCGACAAGTTCCACGGCATGGCCGACCAGGAGCAGAAGTACCGCCAGCGCTACGTCGACCTGATCACCGACGCCGCGGCGCGCGATCGCTTCATGGCGCGCAGCCGCGCGGTGAGCGCGCTGCGCGAATTCATGGTGGCCAACGACTTCCTCGAGGTCGAGACGCCGATGCTGCATCCGATCCCGGGCGGCGCCAATGCCAAGCCGTTCAAGACGCATCACAACGCGCTCGACCAGGAGATGTTCCTGCGCATCGCGCCCGAGCTCTATCTCAAGCGGCTGATCGTCGGCGGCTTCGAGCGCGTGTTCGAGATCAACCGCAGCTACCGCAACGAAGGCATCTCGGTCCGGCACAACCCGGAGTTCACGATGATGGAGTTCTACGCGGCCTACTGGAACTACCGCGACCTGATGGACTTCACCGAGACGCTGATCCGCACCATCGCCGACAAGGCGGTGGGCAGCCAGCAGCTGAGCTACCAGGGCCAGGCCGTCGACCTCGCCCAGCCCTTCGAGCGGCTCACGATCCGCGAGGCGATCGTCAAGCACACGGAAGCCGGCGCCAGCGTCGACGACGCCGCCTGGCTCGTCAACGCGCTGCGCAAGATCGGCCTCAGCGAAGAGAAGGACAAGCTCTCGCAACGCAGCCTGGCGAGCCTGCAGGTCATGTATTTCGAGGAAACGGTGGAAGAGAAGCTCTGGCAGCCGACCTTCATCATGGAGCACCCGACCGAGATCTCACCGCTGGCGCGCGCCAACGACGAGCGCCCCGAAGTGACCGAGCGCTTCGAGCTCTACATCACGGGCCGCGAGTTCGGCAATGGCTTCAGCGAGCTCAACGATGCCGAGGACCAGGCCGCACGCTTCAACGCGCAGGTCGCGGCCAAGGACAGCGGTGACGACGAAGCCATGTTCTACGACCACGACTTCGTGCGCGCGCTCGAATACGGCATGCCGCCCACCGGCGGCTGCGGCATCGGCATCGACCGCCTGATGATGCTGCTGACCGATTCGCCGAGCATCCGCGACGTGATCCTGTTCCCGGCCTTGCGTCGCGAATCTTGAGCAAGCGCGCACCTGCGATCGGGATCGACTTCGGAACGTCGAATTCCGCAGCCGCCTTCGTGGCGGAAGACGGCCTTGCACGCCCGCTGCTGCTGGAGGGCTCGGCCACCGCGATCCCGACCGCGATCTTCTTCAATTCCGAGGACCGCAGCACGCATTTCGGCCGCGAGGCGATGGCGCTCTACCTGGCGGGCACCGAGGGCCGGCTGATGCGCTCGCTCAAGAGCATCCTGGGCAGCGCGCTGATGCAGGAGCCGACCGAGATCGACAACCAGCTGGTCAGCTTCGAGGACATCATCACGCTGTTCCTGTCGGAACTCGGCACCCGCGCACGCGCCCAGCTCGGCGCCCAACCCGGCCGGGTCGTGGTCGGCCGGCCGATCCGCTTCGACGACGAAGACGACAAGCGCGATGCCCTGGCCGAAGCCACCCTGCGCCGCGCTGCGGAGAACGCCGGGCTCGGCGAGGTCACGTTCCAGTACGAGCCGATCGCGGCCGCCTTCGACTTCGAGCGCCGCGTGACGCGTGAATCGCTGGTGCTGATCGTCGACATCGGCGGCGGCACCTCCGACTTCACGGTCGTGCGGCTCGGCCCCGAACGCATGCAGGACCCCGATCGCGCCGGCGACGTGCTGGCCACGACCGGCGTCCACATCGGCGGCACCGACTACGACCAGCGCCTGAGCCTGGCCTGCGCGATGCCGCACCTGGGCTTCCGCCACCACGGCCCCCAGGGCCGCGAAGTGCCGAGCCGGCCCTTCTTCGACCTCTCGACCTGGCACCTGATCAACTGGCTGCAGACGCCGAAGTCGATCCGCCAGGTGCAGGAGCTGCGCAGCAGCTACCTCGACACGCGGCTGCACGATCGCCTCATCCGCGTGCTCGTCAATCGCGAGGGCCACCGCGTGGCCAGCGAGGTCGAGGCGGCGAAGATCCGCAGTTCGATGACCCACGACGAGGTGGCGATCGACCTCTCCTGCGCCGAACCGGGCCTGGCGGCCGCGCTGACGGCCGGCGACATGGAACGGCACCTGGCAGCACTGCTCGACAGCGTGGTGGCCTGCGCCGGCGATTGCGTCCGGCGCGCCGGCCTCGAGGCCGGCGACCTCGACGCCATCTACCTGACGGGCGGTTCGTCGGCGCTGCGCCCTTTCCAGAGCGCACTGCGCCGCGCCTTCCCGGGCATCGATCTCATCGAAGGCGACCTTTTCGGCGGCGTGGCTGCCGGTCTGGCCTACTCCGCTGCCACCGCCGCGGGCACGCGGACGCCGCAGCCCGCATGAAGTACCTCGCCGCGTACCCCGCGGCACTGCGCGCGCAGGTCGAACAGATGGTCGCCGAGGGCCGGCTCGGCGACTGGCTGCTGAAGCGCTACGGCGCCATGCACGCGATTCGGACCGACCGCGCGCTGTACGACTACGTGATCGACCTCAAGAGCGAGTTCCTGCGCAACGCCGAGCCGCTGTCCAAGGTGGCCTTCGACAACAAGCTGCACGTGATCCGGAACGCGCTCGGCACCCACACGACCGTTTCGCGCGTGCAGGGCGGCAAACTGAAGGCCAAGCGCGAGATCCGCGTGGCGAGCCTGTTCAAGGAAGTGCCGATCGAGTGGCTGCGCATGATCGTCGTGCACGAACTGGCGCACATGAAGGAGCGCGAGCACGACAAGGCTTTCTACAAGCTGTGCGCCCACATGGAGCCGGACTACCACCAGTTCGAGTTCGACCTGCGGCTGTACCTGACGCATCTGGACGGCGGCGGCGGCCGGCTGTGGACGCCATCGGCCTGAAGACTACGCGCGCGGCAGCATACCCAGCGCTTGCCGGTAGGCGGACGACGCCCTGAGCGCCGTCCAGTCGAGCGGAGCCCCGCGCGGCAGGAGGCTGCGCCGGCGCGTTTCGCTGGCCGATTCCGGCTTCCAGCGCCCGCCGCGCCGCGCTTCGGCGAAACCATCGAGCAGCTCGTCGAGCGCGGCTCCTTCGCCGATGCTCTGGTTGCACAGCAGCGCGAGATCGCAGCCCGCATCCAGCGCGGCGAGGGCCGCATCGGTGTAGCTCAACAACCGGCCGTCGATACGGCGCGCGGCCTCCATGCTGAGGTCGTCGCTGAACACTGCACCGTCGAAACCGAGCTTGCCGCGCAGGATCTGCCGCAGCCATTTCGACGAGAAGCCGGCCGGACGGACATCGACCTTCGGGTAGATCACGTGCGCCGGCATCACGGCGGCGAGCGTGCCCGTGAGCCAGTCGTAGGGCCGCGCGTCGTCCGCCAGGATGGCCTTGAGGCTGCGCCGGTCCATGGGAATCGCCACATGCGAATCGGCCTTGACGAAGCCGTGTCCCGGGAAATGCTTGCCGCAGTTGGCCATGCCGGCCTGCAGCAGGCCGTGCATCACGCTGCGCGCCAGCAGCGCGACCACGCGCGGGTCGCGGTGAAAGCTGCGGTCGCCGATCACGCTGCTTTCGCCGTAGTCCAGGTCGAGCACCGGGGCGAAGCTGAAGTCGATGCCGCAGGCGCGCAGCTCGCTGGCCAGCACGTGGCCACAGGCGACCGCCGCCTGGGTGGCGCGCAGGGCATCGGTCATCCACCACTCGCCCAGCGCGCGCATGGACGGCAGCCGCGTGAAGCCGTCGGTCCTGAAGCGCTGCACGCGGCCGCCTTCGTGGTCCACGCAGATCAGGATGTCGGGCCTGAGCGCCTTGATCTCGGCGTTCAGCGCCGTCATCTGTCGCCGATCCTGCCAGTTGCGCGTGAAATGGATCACGCCCCCCACCAGCGGATCGGCCAGCCGGCGGCGATCGGCGGCATTCAGTTCGGCCCCCGCGACATCGATGATCAACGGGGCGTGCGAGTTGTTGTCAGTCATTCGTTGCGTTCGACCACGACGAAGCTCGCCGCATAGTCGGTTTCGTCGGTCACGGTCACATGGGCGCGCAGGCCCTGGGCCTCGAACCATTCCTTCAGGCCGCCGTGCAGGACGATCACGGGCTTGCCGCTCTTTTCGTTCGCGATCTCGCACAGCCGCCAGCTCATCGGCATCCGCATGCCCGTGCCGATCGCCTTGCTGAAGGCCTCCTTGGCCGAGAAGCGGGTGGCCAGGTAGCGCAGGCCGCGCTTGGGCCAGCGCGCGCTGCGGGCCTGCCAGATCGCGAACTCGGCATCGCTCAACACCTTTTGCGCAAAGCGCTCGCCCTGGCGCTCGAAGGTGGCGGCGACGCGACGGATGTCGCAGATGTCGGTGCCGATGCCGTAGATCACCGGGCTTCTTCGATGCGGCGCAGGTATTCGCGCGTGGCTGCGGAATAGCCGAGCTCCAGGGCATCGGAAACGAAGGCATGGCCGATCGACACCTCGCGCACGCCCGGCACCGCCCTCAGGAAATCGCTCAGGTTGTCGCGGCTCAGGTCGTGCCCGGCATTGACTTCGAGCCCGGCCGCCTGCGCGGCGCGCGCCGCTTCCGCGTAGAGCTGCAACACGGGGCCCGCCTTGGAGGTGTCGCGCGAAGCTGCATAGCCCTCGGTGTAGAGCTCCACGCGATCGGCGCCGACCGCCTTGACGGCCGCCATCATCTCCGGCGCCGGGTCCATGAAGAGGCTCACGCGCACGCCCAGCGCCCGGGCCTCGGCGATCAGCGGCCTCAAGCGTTCGGCGTCCTCCGGAAAGCTCCAGCCGTGGTCGCTGGTGGATTGGGTCTCGCTGTCGGGCACGAAGGTGGCCTGGTGCGGACGCAGTTCGCGCACGAACTCCATCAGGTTGTGGAAGGGGTTGCCCTCGATATTGAACTCGGCCTCCGGCCAGTCCCTGTGCAGCAGCCCCGACAGGTCACGCACGTCCTGCGGCCGGATGTGGCGCTCGTCGGGCCGCGGGTGCACCGTGATGCCGTGCGCACCGGCGTCCAGGCACGTTGCGGCAGCGAACAGCACGCTGGGGATGCCGAGCTGGCGCGTGTTGCGCACCAGCGCGACCTTGTTGAGATTGACCGACAGGGCTGTAGACATAGTGCTAGTAGTGCTCATAGAAACCCTCCGCGCAGCAGCGCTTCGGGATTCGCCTTGGGAACGGCCCGGCGGCTCATAAGGCTTGCAGGTCCCGCATCATCTGCCGCGTACGCAGCGTTGCAACGCCGCAATGGTAGTTGAGGAGCACCCGCGATTGGGTGCGCAATGCGCCGTCGCGGCCGGCGCACACGCGCAGGGTCGCCGCAAAGGGCGCGCGATCGTCGAGCGCGGCCTGCAGCGCGAGCCAGTCGGCGCCCGCCAGCGCGGCTTCGTCGTCGGCGGCCTGCCGCAGCCCGGCCTCGGGCACCAGCGCATAGCGGCCGGCCGGCTCCAGCGGCGCCTGGGTCAGGGTCTCGACATCGAGCGAGGGCAGCAGCCCGACCTCGCGCAGCAGCAGCAGTTCGAAGGCCCGAAGCGCCGCCGACTGTGTCGCCGCCTGCGCCCCCGCATGGTGGCCCGCCAGCACCTGCACCACGGCCGCGTAGGCGTCGAACACCGCCTCGTGCGGATCGTCGCGGGCCAGCAGGCGCAGCAGCAGTTCGTTGACGTAGTAGCCCGAGAGCAGCGCCTCGCCGGTCGGCATCACGTGCCCGCCCATCCATTCGGCCCCCTTGAGCGTCCGGATCTCGGCTTCTCCGCTGAAGTTCAGTTGCAGCGGCTGCAACGGCAGCAGCACCGGGCGGAAGTTGGAACTGGGCCGCTTGGCTCCCTTCGCCACCAGCGCGATGCGCCCATGGTGGCGCGTGAACACCTCGAGGATCAGGCTCGACTCGCTCCAGTCGTAGCGGTGGAGCACATAAGCCGGCTCATGGGTGACCCGACGAACGGCCATTCAACGGGCCGCCCTGCTCTTGCAAGGCTCGCAGCGCCGGCGACCGGCGCGACCGAGGCCAGGAATCCCGCGGAACCGGCTTTGCCGGGCCGCTGGGATTGCCCCCGGGCAGGGGCTGAGGGCCGCGGCTCCAAGCCTGCCTGCGCAGGCTTGGACGTGCCCGAAGAGCAGCCGCCTCTGGCGGCCGCCTGGTGTCTGAGCTACACGAAGTGAGCGAGGCTGGGGGGCGAGCTTACTCATATCCAAAGGAGCGGACCCTGGCCTCGTCGTCGGCCCAGCCCGAGCGCACCTTGACCCACAGCTCGATGAACACCTTGGCGTCCATGAGCTTCTCGAGCTCCTGCCGGGTCTCGGTGCCGATGCGCTTGATGCGCTCGCCCTTGTCGCCGATGACCATCGCCTTGTGGCCGTCGCGCTCGACCACGATCGTGGCGGCGATGCGCAGCAGCCGCTTCTGGCCTTTCTTCTGGGGCGGCTCCTCCTCGAACTTGTCGATCACGACGGTCGAGGTGTAGGGCAGTTCATCGCCGGTCAGGCGGAAGAGCTTCTCGCGCACCAGCTCCCCGGCCAGGAACTTCTCGCTGCGGTCGGTGAGTTCGTCCTCGGCGTAGAACCAGTCCTGTTCGGGCAGGTACTTCTCGCAGATGCCGAACAGGCGCTCGACATCCTTCGCATTCTTGGCCGACATCGGCACGAATTCGGCGAACTCGTGCTTCTGCTGCATGGTTTGCAGCCAGGGGGCGATGTCGCCGCGACGGTGCACGTTGTCGAGCTTGTTGGCCAGCAGCACGGTCGGGATGCCCTTGCCGAGCAGCCTGAGCACGCGCTCGTCGGCCGGCGTGAAACTGCCGGCCTCGACCACGAAAAGGATCAGGTCGACATCGCCCACCGCGCCCTGCACGGTCTTGTTGAGCGACTTGTTCAGCGCATTGGCGTGCAGGGTCTGGAAGCCCGGCGTGTCGACGAAGACGAACTGGGTCGCGCCCAGCGTGCGCATGCCGGTGATGCGGTGCCGCGTGGTCTGCGCCTTGCGCGAGGTGATGCTGATCTTCTGCCCGACCAGGGCATTGAGCAGCGTCGACTTGCCCACATTGGGCTTGCCGACGATGGCCACCAGGCCGCAGCGCCGGGGGCCTCCCGCCCCGTCATCGGGCGGGGGGAGGATGGATTCGTTCGCTTCGTTCATGGGGTTGCCTTCGCGCCGCGCGCCTTGAGCCGGATCAACATGGCCGCCGCGGCGGCCTGCTCACCGGCGCGGCGCGAGCCGCCGATGCCGCGTTCGCGCAGGCCCAGGTCGGGCACCTCGCACTCGACATCGAAAGTTTGCTTGTGTGCCGCTCCCAGCGTTCCGACGACGCGGTAGGCGGGCAGCTTCATTTTGTGACCCTGCAGCCATTCCTGCAATTCGGTCTTCGGGTCCTTGGAGGCCGCGTCCATGCGCGGGCTGATCGCGACCGATTCGTAGAGCCGGTGCACCAGCGCCTGGGCCGCGCCATAGCCGGCATCGAGGTAGACCGCGCCGATCACCGCCTCCAGCGCATCGGCCAGGATCGAGGGCCGATTCTGGCCGCCCGAACGCGCCTCGCCCTCGCCCAGGCGCAGCAAAGGCGACAGCGCCAGCTTGAGCGCCAGCTGATGCAGGGTGTCCTGCTTGACGAGGTTGGCCCGCACCCGCGACAGGTCGCCCTCGGGCAGCGTCGCCAGACGCACATACAGGAGGTGCGAGACCGCCAGGTTCAGCACCGAATCGCCGAGAAACTCCAGCCGCTCGTTGTGGTCGGCTGAAAAACTGCGATGCGTCAGCGCGAGCTGCAGCAGCCGCGCATCCGCGAATGTGTGCTGGAGGCGCCCCTGCAGCGCAACGAGGCCGCCGTCGGTCACAGGGAGAACGTCAACGGGACTGGCCCTGGTACTTGAGCACGAGGTAGGCGGGGCCGAACAGGTGGATCTCGCGGTCGTAGGCGAAAGACACGACCACCTTGTCGCCGTCCTTCTTGACATCCAGGTCCTTGCCGCTGACCGACTTGAAGTCGTCGATGGCCTGGGCGCGGTCGAAGATGGCCCGCACTTCGGGCACCGTCGTGCCTTCCTTGGCCTTGTTGGCTGCCTTGGTGATCGCCTGATACTCGATCAGGGTCGGGATCACCTGCGCCAGAACCACGCCGGCACAGGCCAGCACGATGGCGACGAACAGCAGCCCGATGAAAGAGATTCCGCGCTGTTGATGTCTTGTCTGCCTTGCTCTCATGCCCTCTTCCCCTCGATGAAAATCCGGATGCTTATTGGAATGTGCCGATGCGCTTGAGGTTGCCGAAGTTCATCCACACCAGGAAGGCCTTGCCGACGATGTTCTGGTCCGGAACAAAGCCCCAGTAGCGCGAATCGAGCGAGTTGTCGCGGTTGTCGCCCATCATGAAATAGTGTCCCTCGGGCACCTTGCACACCACGCCCTCGACACTGTAACGACAATTTTCCTGGTTCGGGAACTGCATGATCTCGACCTCGGAAAGCCCTGCGCGGCGCGTGTCGTCGTTGAGCAGGCGATGCTCCTTGCCGCCCAGATCCTCGGTGTACTGCTTGAGGTAGCGCATCGTCTCCTCATCGAAGTAGTCGGGAATCGACACCTTGGGGACCGGCTCGCCGTTGACCGTGAGCTTCTTGTTCAGGTAGGCGACCTCGTCGCCCGGCACGCCGACCACGCGCTTGATGTAGTCCATGCTCGGTTTGGGCGGATAACGAAACACCATGACGTCGCCGCGCGCCGGCGGGCGGCCATCCGTGATCTTGGTGTTGCTCACCGGCAGCCTGAGCCCGTAGACGAACTTGTTCACCAGGATCAGGTCGCCCGTGAGCAGTGTCGGCATCATCGAGCCCGACGGGATCTTGAACGGCTCGAACAGGAACGAGCGCAGCAGGAACACCGCGAGGATCACCGGGAACAGCCCGGCGGTCCAGTCCAGCCACCACGGCTGCATGATCAGGCGTTCGCGGGCCTTGGTGTCGACCGTGTCGACCTGCGTGATGCCCTGGCGCGCCAGCTCCTCGCGCCGCTGGGCCAGCGAGGCGTCGAGCGCCTCGGCGGCGCGGGCGCGCTTCGGCAGGAAATAGAAGCGCTCCGCCAGCCAGAAGAGGCCGGTGACCACGGTCGCCAGGAACAGCAGCAGTGCGAAGTTGCCTTCGACCACGCCGAAATACCAGGCGCCGATGTAGCCGACGAAGGCCGCGAGAATCAGGGAAGTGAGAAATGCCATCTTAGTTTTCTTGTGTGCTGCGCGACCCATGGCCCACGAATCCGTCGCAGTCAGGGGCCGGGGATACCGCGGAACCGGCTTCGGGCCGCAGGTATCGTCCCCTGGAGGGGGCGGCGCCGCAGCCGCTTCGGGGGTGGTCCATCAGTCCTCTACCTGCAGGATGGCAAGGAAGGCCTCTTGCGGGACCTCGACCGAGCCGATCTGCTTCATTCTTTTCTTGCCCGCCTTCTGCTTCTCGAGCAGCTTCTTCTTGCGGGTGATGTCGCCGCCGTAGCACTTGGCGAGCACGTTCTTGCGCAGCGCCTTGATTGTCTCACGCGCAATGATGTTGGCCCCGATGGCCGCCTGGATCGCGACGTCGAACATCTGGCGCGAGATGATCTCGCGCATCTTCGACACCACGGCCCGGCCGCGGTACTGGCTCTGGCTGCGGTGGACGATGATCGACAGCGCGTCGACCTTCTCGCCGTTGAGCAGGATGTCGACCTTGACGACATCCGAGGCCCGGTATTCCTTGAACTCGTAATCCATCGAGGCGTAGCCGCGGCTGACCGACTTCAGCTTGTCGAAGAAGTCGAGCACGATCTCGCCGAGCGGCATCTCGTAGGTCAGCATCACCTGGCGGCCGTGGTAGGCCATGTTGAGCTGGACGCCGCGCTTCTGGTTGGCCAGCGTCATCACGGCGCCGACGTATTCCTGCGGCATGTAGAGATGCACGGTGACGATCGGCTCGCGGATCTCGGCCATCTTGCCGACGTCGGGCATCTTCGACGGGTTCTCCACCATCATCACTTCGCCGTCGTTCTTGACCACCTGGTAGACCACGCTGGGCGCGGTCGTGATGAGGTCCTGGTCGAACTCTCGCTCCAGCCGCTCCTGCACGATCTCCATGTGCAGCAGGCCGAGGAAGCCGCAGCGAAAGCCGAAGCCCAGCGCCTGGCTCACTTCGGGTTCGTAGCGCAGCGAGGAGTCGTTGAGCTTCAGCTTCTCGAGCGCGTCGCGCAGCGAGTCGTACTCGCTCGCTTCGGTCGGATAGAGCCCGGCGAACACCTGCGGCTGGATCTCCTTGAAGCCGGGGAGCGCCTCGGTCGCGGTGGCCGCGGCGCCGCCGGTGCCGGGCTTGATCAGCGTCACGGTGTCGCCGACCTTCGCGGCCTGCAACTCCTTGATGCCCGCGATGATGTAGCCCACCTCGCCGGCCTCGAGCGAGGCGCGCGGCTCGTTGGCCGGGGTGAACACGCCGATGTTGTCGGCGTTGTACATCGCACCCGACGCCATCATCTTGATGCGCTCGCCCTTGACCAGCCGGCCGTCGACGACGCGCACCAGCATCACGACGCCGACGTAGGGATCGAACCAGCTGTCGACGATCATCGCGCGCAGCGGACCGTCGGGGTTGCCGCGCGGCGCCGGCATCCTGGCGACCACGGCCTCGAGAATTTCCTCGATGCCCATGCCCGTCTTCGCGGAGCACGGGATCGCATCGGTCGCGTCGATGCCGATCACGTCTTCGATCTCGGTGCGCGCGTTGTCGGGGTCCGCGTTCGGCAGATCCATCTTGTTGAGCACCGGCACCACCTCGACGCCGAGGTCGAGCGCGGTGTAGCAGTTGGCCACCGTCTGCGCTTCGACACCCTGGCTCGCATCGACGACGAGCAATGCACCTTCGCATGCCGACAGCGATCGACTCACTTCATACGAGAAGTCGACGTGGCCCGGCGTGTCGATCAGATTGAGGTTGTAGACCTGCCCATCCTTGGCCTTGTAGTGCAGCGCGGCGGTCTGTGCCTTGATGGTTATCCCACGCTCTTTCTCGATGTCCATCGAGTCGAGAACCTGCGCTTCCATCTCGCGCTCGGCGAGACCGCCACAGCGTTGAATCAAGCGATCGGCAAGCGTCGACTTGCCGTGATCGATGTGCGCAATGATCGAAAAATTTCTGATGTGATTCATCAACGGGAACGCTTAAGTACTTGAATTGGCTCGTGCGCAGAAGGCGACAGGCAAGAAAAAAGGGCGCGTCCCCAAGAGACGCGCCCTGAACCAACAAGCAATGGCAACTGCAGTAGTTGGGACTTCATTGTAGGCAAAAAGGGGGGCGCGTACAGCCGGGCCAAAGCCCGGGAGGGGTCGTTGCAGGTCAGCAACATGCGACTTATGAACAACTTATCAACAGGATCGGTGGAGCAATCGCTTAACAACTTGTGGGCGAACTGTGGAGCGCCGGTGGACGGGCAGCGGGTATCTCGCATCGTGAAGCACCTCGGATCGCTTATGCGACGAGTGGGGTCCGGAGGAGCTCTATTCTACCGAAATTCATCGTTAGAGGCCTTTTAAGTTAGTGATCGCCAACCAAAATCGATCACGCGAACTGTCAAAAAAATTTCTTGGACGGTGCGGTTGACGCGCGACAGCGGCCAAAAAATGGCCCCAAACCCGACTGCGGGGTGGGGCCACTTGACGCCTGAATGGCCCCCACGCTCCCCCACTTCATGTGGGTCGCTGCCCCCCCGAGGGGGCCGCAGGCCGGCTTGGGAGCGGCCCGGCACCGGCCTGGCCCGATCAGCGAGCCGGCCGGAGCAGCGCGTACTGGGCCCAATCGCCCCGGCGGAACAGCAGACTGACCGGCTTGCTCTTGTCGGCCTTGGCGAGTGCGGCGTCGAATTCCTTGAGATTCGCAACCTCTACATTGCTCACCGCCAGCACCACATCGCCTTCGCGCAGCCCCGCGCGAGCGGCCGCATCGGTGGCGGCATCGATGCGCACGCCACCCTTGAGCTTGAGCTCCTTCTTCTGCGCTTCGGTGAGATCACTGAGCGCGAGCCCCATCGATTTGGCGGCAGCCGAAGCCGAGGGCTTCGCCGCAGGTTCGTTGCGATCGGCCGCGACCTTCGCCGGCTTGTCGGGTTCGATCTCCGCGATGGTCACGTTGATGTCGCGCAAACTGCCGCGACGGAAGACGGTGATCGAACTCTTGGTACCGGGCTTGGTGTTGCCCACCAGGCGCGGCAAGTCGCTCGGCTTCTCGATCGGCTTGCCGTCGAACTTGGTGATGATGTCGCCGGGTTCGATGCCGGCCTTCTCGCCCGGCGAGCCGGACTCCACGCCGCGCACCAGCGCGCCTTGCGCCTTGCCCAGGCCGATCGACTCCGCCACATCCTTGGTGACCTGGTCGATCTGCACGCCGATGCGCCCGCGCGAAACGCGGCCCGAGGAGCGCAGCTGGTCCGCGACGCGGCTGGCCTCGTCGATCGGGATCGAGAACGAGATGCCCATGAAGCCGCCCGAGCGCGAGTAGATCTGGCTGTTGATGCCCACCACTTCGCCGCGCATGTTGATCAACGGGCCGCCGGAGTTGCCGGGATTGATGGCCACGTCGGTCTGGATGAATGGCAGGTAGTCGCCGGTGTCCCGCTGCTTGGCGCTGACGATGCCGGCCGTGACGGAGTTCTCGAGGCCGAAGGGCGAGCCGATGGCCATCACCCACTCGCCCACGCGCAGCTTCGATACGTCGCCGACCTTGACCGCCGGCAGGCCGGTGGCGTCGATCTTCACGACCGCGACGTCGGTGCGCTTGTCGGCGCCGATGATCCTGGCCTTGAACTCGCGCTTGTCGGTCAGAGTCACCAGCACTTCGGAGGCGCCGTCGACCACGTGCGCATTGGTCATCACGAAGCCGTCGGACGACAGGATGAAGCCGGAGCCGACGCCGCGCGGACGCTCTTCGTCGGGCGCCTGCGGCCGGTTCGGGCGCGGACCCTGGCGCGGAATGCCCGGCATCGGCTGGCCGAAGAAGCGCCGGAAGAACTCCTGCATCTCCTCGTCGGGCTCGCCGCTGCCGCCGCCCTGGGCGACCTTCTCGATGGTGCGGATGTTGACCACCGACGGGCCGACCTGGTCGACCAGGTCGGTGAAATCGGGCAGGGCCCGTGCCTGCGCGTGCACAGGCGTTGCCGGCAGCAGCGCGGTGGTCGAAGCGAGCGCGAACGCGCAGGCCATCAGGGCCGAACGGAAGGTGTTCCCCTTGATCTTGAGCATCATCGGTTTCTTTCGTTGGAGAGACAAAAACTGCCTAGCGCGAACGGACCAGGCCTCGCGCGAACGCATCCAGCGTCTGCGGCGGGACTTCGCCGACGGCGGTCAGCCACCAATCGCCATCCTTGTCCGTCATTCGACGCGTGAGCGTGTGAGTGGCACCCAGTGCGAGCAGCACTTCCTCGGGCTTGCGCTGCGCGTCGTAAGGCTCGATGAAAAGCGAGACCGTCGCCAGCCCGTCCGAGAAAGTCCATTGCATCGTATAGCCCTGTCCGTCGCCCCCCATCGGGCGGCGGAAGGAACTGACCGGCCTGAAGCCCGCCACCGGCTTGCCGAGCGCCCAGCCTTCGCGTTGCGCCGTGGTGCGCTCGAGCTCCGACTTCTCGACCCGGTAGCCCGCGGTGCTGCCCATCATCTGCGTCAGCGCGTGAATCTTGACCGGTGCATCGAGCTGGAGTTCGGAGAAGGCCGATTGCTCGATCACCTTGCTGTCGCGGTCGGTCGTCTGCAGCTTGATCACCAGGCCCGAGCGCCGCTCGCTCCAGACACGGTAGCCAAAACGCAAGGCGTCGCGCGGCTCGATCTGGATCACGTCGGCATCGAAGCCGGCCACCCGGTCCTTGCCGATCACGCGCACGCCGTAGGACTCGGCGATCGATGAATCGGGCATGCCCGACAGGTTCGGGAACAGCTCGAGGTTCTCGCGCTTCTCGCGCTTGACGATCTTCGACTCCGGCAGGAAGGTCACGACTTGGTCGTTGCGCCGGAAGGTCGAGCGCGGCGGACCCGACAGGGCCTCGATGCGCTCCATCTGGAGGTCGCCCTCGCACACATGCCAGATCCGTGCGCTCGACAGGTTGCCGGCCGGCACAGAGACCACGAAGGTGCCGACATAGCTGCGCTGGCGCGCGGCGGCATGCATGCGCTGCAGCCACTCGACCACGCCCATCGCGGGCGCGTCGCCGCCGGTCGCGCTGGGTACGCTCTGCACGGACGGCGAAGGGCTTCGGCCCTGGGCCAGCGACACCTGTGCCATGCACAGCGCGGCCACCAGAACCAGGAACCCGCGCGCGGAGATCGGCATCGAATGAGTCATCGCAAGGACTGACGGCGCGCGCGTCAGCGCGACGGCCGATCGAAGGTGGCGTTGCGCAGGAATCCCGAGGGCATCTGCGAAGCTCCTCCTGCCTGTTGGTGCGCTTCGAGCAACTGGTCCAGCCGTGGATCGCGCAGCATGACCTGCGGATTGCCGCTGCCGATCGTGACCCGGGTCGATGCGAAGTTCGGGGCCGCCTGAGTCGGTGCCTCGGCCGTGGCAAACACGGCCGGTGCTGCCTGCTGCAGCGCCAGTTGGGCGCCGGTGGGGCGGGAATCCGCAACGCCGACCCAGTTCCATCCGATCGCCGCAGCCGCCGCCAGCGAGGCCGCGCCGGCCACCAGCTTCCAACGGAACACCGGTTCGTTGGCGGCTTCGACCCGTCGCTGCACCAACCTGGGCTCCGGCGGCACCGGCAGCAGGGCCGGCACCACCGGCTCGGCCGCGAGACGGCTCTGGAAGCGCGACAGGAAAATCGAAGTGTCGCTGCAAGCGGCGTGGCCACCCGAACGCAAGATGTCGCCCACCACGTGATAGGTCTGCCAGGTCGCGCGCAATTCGTCGTCGACGCAGAGTCGGCCGATCACCTGCGCGAACTCGTCGTCGCGCAAGTGGCCATCGGCGAGCGCGGAAACCTGCTCTTGGACTGTGTTTCTTTGGTTCATCTTGTTCACCTGCTTACCAACGCTTGCCCGACTGGTTGTCCAGCAAGGGCTTGACCCGGACCGAAATCGCTTCGCGGGCGCGAAAGATCCGCGACCGCACCGTGCCGATCGGACAGTTCATGACCTCGGCGATCTCTTCGTAACTCATGCCCTCGATTTCGCGCAGCGTCACTGCCTGCCGCAACTCGGCCGGCAACGCTTCCATCGCCGCTTCGACCGCAGCGGCGATTTCGTTGGCCGCCATCACGGATTCGGGGGTCTCGTCGCTGATTGGTTCGTTTCCGGGCCGGTAAGTTTCATCCTCGTCGTCAGAAGACGCTCGGAGGGCGCTTTCGGAGATGGTCGGGTCGCGCTTCATGTCGACCAGCGCCTTCTTGGCGGTGTTGACCGCGATCCGGTAGAGCCAGGTGTAGAACTGTGCCTCGCCGCGGAACTGGTGCAGCGCGCGGTAGGCGCGGATGAAGGTCTCCTGGGCGATGTCCTCGACCAGGTTGACGTCGCGCACCATGCGTCCGATCAGGCGTTCGATCCGTCGCTGGTACTTGATGACCAGCAGCTCGAAGGCCTTCTGGTCGCCCGCCACGGTGCGCTGGACCAGCTGGAAGTCGACCTCGCCCGGCCTGGCAGCGGCGGGCGCGTCGCCCGGACCGGTGTCCGGTGGTTCGGGAGGCAGCGAAGCGGTCATGGCGAAGGATGATGCGCCGAGCCGTCCGGACGAGGGACCGGCTCGGCCGCACCGGCACGCGAATAGAGCGCGCGCCGCAGGTCGGGCCAGCGCTCCGGCATGGCCTGGCGGTCGAGCCAGATCCAGCGCCGAGCCCGGGCAGGCCCGGCGAGGCGCACCAGCAGCAGGGATTGCAGGTCGAGGGCGACGCTGGCGCAGGCCGCCCGTTGCGCAGCGCCGCCCGTGATCGCCCAGGCCTGACCGTCGAACTGGAGTTCCGCCGAAGCAGAAGAACGCAGGACGCCGGTCCAGCCGGCCACCCCGGCAACGACGGCGCTGAAGGCCAGCATCGCCTGCCGCCAGTCGAGCTCGCCGCCCGATCGGACGCAGGCCAGCGTGACACAGCCGACGCCGAGCACCCAGAGCAGCATCAGGAGCCGCTCCGCCTTGCGCGAACGCCCCACCGGATAGTTCACCGACGGGGCGCTGTGCATGGGTAGGGAAGTATCAAACGCGCTTGAACACCAGCGTGCCGTTGGTGCCGCCGAAGCCGAAATTGTTCTTGACCGCGACATCGATCTTCAGATCGCGCGCCTCGTTGGCGCAGTAGTCGAGATCGCACTCCGGATCCTGGTTGAAGATGTTGATCGTCGGCGGGCTCTTCTGGTGATACAGGGCCAGCACGGTGAACACCGACTCGATGCCGCCGGCGCCGCCCAGCAGGTGGCCGGTCATCGACTTGGTCGAGTTCACGACCAGCTTGCGGGCATGCTCGCCGAAGGCGTTCTTGATCGCGTTGGTCTCGTTCAGGTCACCCAGCGGCGTCGAGGTGCCGTGGGCATTGATGTACTGCACCTGGTCGGCATTGACCCCGGCGTTGGCTAGCGCCATCGCCATCGAGCGGCGCGGGCCGTCGACGTTGGGGGCGGTCATGTGGAAAGCATCACCGCTCATGCCGAAGCCGGAGACTTCGGCGTAGATCTTGGCACCGCGAGCCTTGGCGCGCTCGTACTCCTCGAGCACCACGACGCCGGCCCCCTCGCCGAGCACGAAGCCGTCGCGGTCCTTGTCCCAGGGACGCGAGGCGGTCTGAGGATCGTCATTGCGCGTCGACAGCGCACGCGCGGCGGCGAAACCGCCAAGCCCCAGCGGCGACACCGTCGATTCGGCGCCGCCCGCGATCATCACGTCGGCATCGCCATACTCGATCATGCGGGCGGAGGTTCCGATCGCATGCAGGCCGGTGGTGCAGGCCGTGACGACCGCGATGTTCGGGCCCTTGAATCCATACTTGATGGAGACATGGCCCGAAATCATGTTGATGATGGACGCCGGCACGAAGAACGGCGACACGCGGCGCGGGCCGCGGTTCACCAATTCGGCGTGGGTGTCCTCGATCAGCGGCAGGCCGCCGATACCGGAGCCGATGTTGCAGCCGATGCGAACCGCATCTTCTTCGGACAGCGCATCGCCGGTCGGCAGCCCGCTGTCCTGCACCGCCTGGATGGCGGCGGCAAGCCCGAGATGGATGAAGCGATCCATGTGGCGCGCTTCCTTCTCGGGAATGTAGTCCTTGATGTCGAAACCCTTCACTTCGCCTGCAAACTTGCAGGAGAAGGCGCTCACATCGAACCTGGTGATGGTGTCGATGCCCGACTTCCCGGCCAACAGGTTGGCCCAGGATTCGGCAACGGTATTTCCGACAGGAGCGAGGCAACCGAGTCCGGTCACGACGACGCGGCGTTTGGTCATGCCGGCAAACCTTTCTGGGAAGCTGAGACCTCTGGCCGGTGCATGCAGGCGTGGAAGCCGCAGCCCGGAAGGACGGAACTCAGCGTGGCCAATCAGGCCTTTTGATTCTTGGTGGCGTAGTCGACGGCGTTCTGCACAGTCGTGATCTTCTCGGCGTCTTCGTCCGGGATCTCGATGCCGAATTCGTCTTCGAGCGCCATCACGAGTTCGACCGTGTCGAGCGAGTCCGCGCCGAGATCGGCCACGAAAGCCTTTTCGTTGGTGACCTGGGACTCTTCAACGCCGAGTTGTTCGGCAATGATTTTCTTGACACGTGCTTCGATATCGCTCATTTGGTTCCCTCTGAGGGTTGTAGGTAATCGGTTGATTTTAGCCGGCCGCATTGTGGCATTTGCCGCACGGCCGTGGGTGAAAGGTCTTGCGCTCGGGGGGCTACATGTGCATGCCGCCGTTCACGTGCAGTTCCTGCCCCGTGACATAGGCGGCCTGGGGCGACGCCAGGTAGGCGACCGCGTGGGCGATGTCGGCGGGTTTGCCGAGATGGCCGAGGGGAATCTGGCCGAGCAGCGCCTGCTGCTGGGCCTCGGGCAGGCTGGCCGTCATGTCGGTCTCGATGAAACCGGGCGCCACGCAATTGACCGTGATGCTGCGGCTGCCGAGCTCGCGCGCCAGCGCCCGCGTCATGCCGGCCACGCCGGCCTTGGCGGCCGCGTAGTTGGCCTGGCCGGCATTGCCGGAGGCGCCGACCACGCTGGTGATGCTGATGATGCGACCGTATCGTTGCTTCATCATCGGGCGGATCACGGCGCGCGACAGTCGGAAGACCGCCTTCAGGTTGGTGTCGAGCACCGCATCCCAGTCGGCGTCCTTGAGCCGCATCGCGAGCGTGTCGCGGGTGATGCCGGCGTTGTTGACCAGCACGTGGACCGCACCATAGACCTTGACGATCTCGTCGATCAGGGCCTCGACGGCAGCGCCATCGTTGACATCCAGCGCACAGCCTCGGCCATCGTAGGCAGCGAGTGCGGCGGTGATCTTGGCGGCGCCCTCTTCGGTGGTGCCGGTCCCGATGACCTTGAGGCCGCGCTGCGCCAGTTCGAGCGCAATGGCCGCGCCGATGCCTCGGGTCGCGCCGGTGACCAGGGCGACCTGGCCTTCGAATTTGGGAATGCTCATGGACTGAATCTCGAGACGGCGCGCTCAGGCGCCGAGCAGTTGCCGGGTTTCGGCGAGCGTCGCCGGATCATAGATCGAGGCCGCGGCCAGCGTCGGCGCGATGCGCTTGGCCATGCCGGCCAGCACCTTGCCGGGTCCGCACTCGACGATGGCTTCGATGCCGCGGGCCTCGAGGGCCTGCACGGTTTCCACCCAGCGCACCGGCCCCGCGGCCTGGCGCACCAGTGCGGCGCGGATGCGCTCGGCGTCGGTTTCGACCAGGACATCGATATTGTTGAGCACCGGAATCCGGGGCGCGGCGAGGGAAACCGACGCCAGCCGCTCGCGCAGCGCCTCGGCGGCCGGCTTCATCAGGCTCGAATGGAAAGGCGCGGAGACCGGCAGCGGCAGCGCGCGCTTGGCACCGGCGGCCTTGAGGACTTCGCAGGCCTTGTCGACCGCGGCCTTGCTGCCCGCGATCACGGTCTGCATCGGGTCGTTGAAGTTCACCGCTTCCACGATCTCGGCACTGCCGGGGCCGAAAGAAGCCGTGGCCTCGGCGCAGCCGGCCTTCACCTTGGCGGCGTCCATGCCCAGGATGGCCGCCATCGCGCCGACGCCGACCGGCACCGCCTGCTGCATCGCCTGGGCCCGGAAGCGCACCAGCGGCGCGGCCTGCGCCAGCGTCAGGACGCCGGAGGCCACCAGTGCCGAGTACTCGCCCAGCGAATGGCCGGCGACCACCGACGGCTCGGCGCCACCTTCGGCCAGCCAGGCGCGCCAGGCCGCGATCGCCGCGACCAGCATCACGGGCTGCGTATTGGTGGTCAGGGCCAGGGTTTCCTTGGGGCCGTCGTGGATCAGGCGCGCGATGTCTTCATCGAGCGCATCGGAGGCCTCGCGCAGCGTGGCGGTCACGACCGGGTGATCGCCCCAGGCGTCGAGCATGCCGACCGCCTGCGAGCCCTGACCCGGAAAGACGAAAGCGAATGATTTCATGATGAGATGTGTCCGAGGCGCCGCTGCCCGCGTCGGGCAGCACGCTCTATCAATAGTTCAACAGCACCGCGCCCCAGGTGAAGCCGCCGCCGACGCCTTCAAGCATCAGCGTATCGCCCTTCTTCACCTTGCCCGAGCGCACCGCTTCATCCAGTGCCAGGGGTATGGAGGCTGCCGAGGTGTTGCCGTGCTCGTCGACCGTCACGATCAGCTTGTCGCGCGGCAGCTTCAGTTTCTTCGCCGTGCCTTCCATGATCCGGATATTGGCCTGGTGAGGGATCAGCCAGTCGATGTCGGCCTCGGTCTTGCCGGCCTTCGCGAGCGTGGCGCGCGCGGCTTCCTCGAGCACTCGGACCGCCAGCTTGAAGACGGCCTGGCCGTCCATGTGCAGCAGCGGCTTGCCGAGCACCTCGCCGCCCGACACGTGGCCGGGCACGCAGAGGATGCCGACATGCTTGCCGTCGGCATGCAGGTCGCTGGCGAGGATGCCCGGTTCGGCGCTGGCCTCCAGCACCACCGCACCGGCGCCGTCGCCGAACAGCACGCAGGTGGTGCGATCGTCGAAGTCGAGGATGCGCGAGAACACTTCGGCACCGACGATCAATGCGCATTTGGCGCTGCCGGTGCGGATCATGGCGTCGGCCACGGTCAGCGCATAGACAAAGCCGCTGCAGACCGCCTGCACGTCGAACGCCGCGCAACCCGCGATGCCAAGCTTGTGCTGGAGGATCGCCGCCGACGAGGGGAACACCATGTCCGGCGTCGAGGTCGCGACGATGATCAGGTCGATGTCGCTGGCGCTGCGGCCGGCGGCCTCCAGCGCATGCCTGGCCGCCTCCAGGGCGAGGTCGCTGGTCGAGACTTCGGGCGCGGCGAAATGGCGGGCCCGGATGCCGGTGCGTTCGATGATCCACTGGTCGGAGGTCTCGATGCCGCGGGCGGCGAGTTCCTTGGCCAGGTCGTCATTGGTCACTCGGCGAGGCGGCAGGAAGCTGCCGGTACCTGTGATGCGGGAAAAAGGGGTCATCAGACGTGAAGCGCCGGTGCGTCGGCCGGCGCCGCCGGGTCTTGCCGCGCAAGCAGTGGCGCGGCGTGGGCGATGCGGGCCCGCACGCGGTCGAGCAGGTTGTTGCGAGCGGCATCATAAGCGCGATCGAGGGCATGGCCGAAAGCCACGTCGTCGGCCGAGCCATGGCTCTTGAACACCAGGCCGCGCAGGCCCAACAGGGCCGCGCCGTTGTAACGGCGATGGTCCAGGCGACGTTTGAGCGCTTTTAGAACCGGATAGGAAACGATCGCCGCAAATTTACTGAAGATGCCATTCGAATACTCGATGCGCAGGAAGTCAACGATCATCGAGGCCACGCCTTCGGTCGCCTTCAATGTCACGTTGCCGACAAAGCCGTCACAGACGACGATGTCGGTCGTGCCCTTGAAGATGTCGTTGCCTTCGACGTTGCCATAGAAGTTCAAATCTTGCGAATTGGCGGCTTTTCGAAGCAGTTGGCTCGCCTTTTTGATCGTTTCGCTGCCTTTGATGGCCTCTTCGCCCACATTCAGCAGGCCGACGCTGGGCGATTCGTTGCCGGTGAGTGCGGAAACCAGCGCCGATCCCAGCACCGCGAACTGCAGCAGGTCTTCGGYGTCGCAGTCGACATTGGCACCCAGGTCGAGCACCGTGGTGGCGCCACCCTTGCTGTTGGGCAACTGGGGAGCGATGGCGGGCCGATCGATGCCGTCGAGGGTCTTGAGCAGGTAGCGCGCAATCGCCATCAAGGCGCCGGTGTTGCCGGCCGAGATGGCAGCCTGGGCGGCGCCATCCTTGACCTGCTGGATCGCCACCCGCATCGAGGAATCTTTTTTCTTGCGCAGGGCGACCTCGATCGGATCGTCCATGCCCACCACCTCGCTGGCGCCGATGATCGTGGCGCGCGGGTGGGAGAAGCCCGCCAGCGCGGCCGGCGCGCCGACCAGCAGCAGCGACGCCTCGGCGTGACGCTCCAGGAATGCGCGGCAGGCCGCAAGCGTGACGCGCGGCCCATGGTCACCACCCATGCAATCAACGGCGAGCGTGATCACGGACGGCGCAGGAACAAATACTGGAGGCGTGACCATCAAAACAAAGGCCCGACGCTACGCAATAAGTAGCTTCGGGCCTTGGCCTTGGAACGGAAGTCAGGCTTCGGACTTGGTCTTGAGGACTTTGCGGCCACGATAGAAGCCGTTCGGGCTGATGTGGTGACGCAAATGGGTTTCGCCGGTGGTCGGCTCGACCGCGATACCGGGCACGTCGAGGGCGTTGTGCGAACGGTGCATGCCGCGCTTCGACGGCGACTTCTTGTTTTGCTGGACGGCCATGCTGGCTCCTGGAAGTATTGGGTGGGTTGGTGGGCATGCGGGGCGGTTCATGCTCCGGAGAGTTCGGCCAAAAACCGGAACCCTCTTCGAAGACATGCCCAGCGGCGCGCGCGAAGCCCATGATTATAGCCCATGCGCGGCAACTAGGCCAACCACCCCAAGCGGCGAGACGCGGATCAGGGCTTCCCGGGCTTGTCAGGCTTACCGGAACGCAGGGCCCCGAGCACCGCGAACGGGTTGGGGCGAGCCGCTTCGGCGGAATCGAAATCAGGGTCGACCGCCGACATCCGGGTCGGCTTGGGGCACACCTCATGCCGCGGCGTGACCGGAAGCTCCATCAGCAGTTCGTCCTCGATCAACGCATGCAGGTCGAAATCGCGGCTGGCAACCAGCACATCCTCCTCCGCCGCCTCGTCCTCGGCGGCAGCGGCGGCTTCGTCGGCCGCAAAGCGGAACCAGCGGTCGACATCCAGGCCGATGTCGACCGGCGCGAGGCAGCGCTGGCAGATCAGCGGAACGCTCGCCTGCGCCGCCAGGTGCAGCCACGGGACCGGCGCACCGTCGGCGCCGCTGCGGGTCTGGCCGACGGCCTCCCAGCGGACCGTCGCGTCTGCGGACGGGTCGGCCAGTTCGGCGCTCAGGCGCTCGAAACCCGCCAGCGGGTCGTTTCCAGCAAGGGTCGCCGCCGCCTCGGCAAAGCCGTTCACGTCGAGTCGGCGGGGAGCAAATTCTTTGGTCATCCGCGCCAGTCTAAACCGCTCACGCACAATCGGCCCATGCAACGCCAAGTGATTCTTGCCTCGACCTCCCGTTACCGCCGCGAGCTGCTCACGCGCCTGCGCCTGCCCTTCGAAGTCCAGGCGCCGGAAGTGGACGAAACGCCGCTGGCGCTCGAATCGCCGCGCGCCCTGGCCGAACGGCTGGCGCTCGAGAAGGCGAGCGCGGTCGCCCGCCACTTTCCCGAAGCGATCGTGATCGGCTCCGACCAGGTCGCGGATCTGGCCGGCGAAGCGCTGGGAAAGCCCGGCGACCACGCGCGCGCCACGGAGCAGTTGCGGCGGATGCGCGGCCAGACGCTGATCTTCCAGACCGCGGTGGCCGTGGTCTGCCAGGCGACCGGGTTCGCGCAGCGCGACCTGGCGCCGGTGCGGGTGGTGTTCCGCCAGCTGGGCGACGCGGCCATCGAGCAATACCTGCGCGCCGAGCAACCCTATGACTGCGCCGGCAGCGCCAAGAGCGAGGGCCTCGGCATCGCCCTCCTCGAGGCGATCGACAGCGACGATCCGACGGCGCTGGTGGGTCTTCCGCTGATTCGCACCGCCCGCATGCTGCGGGCCGCCGGAGTCGACCTGCTGTGAGCACCCCTCCTTTCGGAAAACTCTATCTGGTACCGGCGCCGCTGGATTTCGGCTGCGAGGAGCAAGCGCCCCTCGACCAGGCACTGCCGCGTGGCACCCTGGCGACCGCCGCCGGCATCACGCACTGGATCTGCGAAAACGCCAAGTCGGCGCGCGCCTACCTCAAGCGCATCGATGCGATCGTGCCGCTCGCGGCCACGCTGCAGGCCCAGCAAATCCAGGAGCTGCCGCGTGAAGTCCACAAGAAGGGCGATCATGCGGGGCAGTTCGACGCACGGCCGCTGCTCGCGCCTGCGCTGGAAGGACACGACGTCGGGCTCCTCAGCGAGGCGGGCATGCCGGCGGTCGCCGATCCCGGGTCCTCGGTCGCCAGGGCCGCGCACGAACTCGGCATCACGGTGATCCCGCTGACCGGGCCGGTGTCGCTGTTGCTCGCCCTGGCGGCCAGCGGGCTTAACGGACAGAACTTCGCCTTCGTCGGCTACCTGCCCCAGGACGCCGACGCCCGCGCGCAGCGCATCCGCGAACTCGAGGCGCTGGCCCTGCGTACCGGCCAGACCCAGCTCTTCATCGAAACGCCCTACCGGAATGCCGCCTTGCTGCAGGCGCTGACGCAAACGCTGCAGCACAACACCCGGCTGGCCGTGGCGCGAGGCCTGACGCTCGCGACCTGCAGCGTGCGCAGCGACACGGTGAAGACCTGGCGCGCCAAGCCGCTTGCGGCCGACCAGCGCGCGCCGGCCGTGTTCGCGATCGGCCGCTGAAGGGCCCCGTCCACCGCATGGACATTTCCGACCGCATGCGCTGGGCCTCGCGCGCCCAGTTCTTTTGTTCGGGCTTCGTGTTCGCGACCTGGGGAGTGCACATCCCGACCGTGAAGGCGCACTACGGTGTCGACGAGGCGGCGCTGGGCCTCGCGATGCTGGCCGCCGGCGCCGGTGCACTGCTGGGGCTCAGCCAGGCCAGCCGGTGGATCGGCCGCCATGGCGCGCGCCGCACCGCCGGTTTCTGCGGCGCCATCTACGCCCTGCTGCTCGCGGGACTGCTGGCCATGCCGGCCTACGCCGCGCTGCTGGGCCTGCTGGCGGCGTTCGGCATCCTGACCAGCATGTTCGACGTCGCGATCAACACCGAGGCGGCGCAGCTCGAGCTTCGCAACGGCAAGCCGCTGATGAGCGGAATGCACGGCATGTTCAGCCTCGGCGGCATGGTCGGCGCCGTGACCGGCGGCGCGGCGCTGGCAGCCGGACTGGATCCGCAGCGGCACCTGATCGGCGTCGCCGCGGCGATGGCGCTGACCATCGCGCTGTCCGCCCGCGGGATGCTGCCCAGGGAAGCGACCGCCTTCGCGACGAGCGCCGGCAACGGCTTCAGGCTGCCGCGCAGCACCCTCGCCATGCTCGGCCTGCTGGCGGCGCTCGGCCTGATCGCGGAAGGTGCGATCTACGACTGGAGCGTGCTCTACCTGCAGCAGGAACTCGGCAGCCCGCAGCAGCAGGCCGCGCTCGCCTACGCGAGCTTTTCGGCGGCGATGGCGCTGGCCCGTTTCGGCGGCGATGCCATGCGGGCCCGCTTCGCGCCGGCGGTGCTGCTGCGCGGCAGCGCGCTGCTGGCCGCGGCATCCATGACGGTGGTGCTCGTGACCGACATGCCGTGGCTCGCATTGATCGGATTCGCTGGCGTCGGCGTCGGATTCGCCAACGTGGTGCCGATCCTCTTCGCGGCCTCGGCGCGGGTCCCGGGCGTGGAGCCGGCCCGCGGCATCGCGGCGGTGTCGGCCGCGGCCTATCTGGGCTTCATGGCTGGCCCGCCGGTGATCGGCTTTCTGGCCCAGGTCAGCTCGCTGACCCACGCGCTCTACCTGGTGGTGGCCTTCGCCGCGGCGCTCGCGGTGTCGGCGCGCTACAGCGATTCCTGAGATCTTGAACTAGTGCAGCGCGGGGGCGGTGCGCAGCGCGCGCACCGAGGCGTCGCCGAGGGCGGCGCCGAACTTCTTGGCCAGCTTCTCGGCCACGTTGTCGCGGCGCGTGTAGTCGATGACTTCCTCGGCCTTGATCACATCGCGGGCGACGAAATCGACGTTGCCGAGCGCGTCGGCCAGGCCCAGCTCGACCGCTTGCTGGCCGCTCCAGAACAGGCCGCTGAAAAGCCCGGGCGTGCTGGTCTTGAGCCGGTCGCCGCGGCCGCTCTTGACCACATCGATGAACTGGGTGTGGATCTGGTCGAGCATCTGCTGCGCGTGCGCCTTCTGGGCATCGTTCATCGGGCTGAACGGGTCCATGAAGCCCTTGTTGTCGCCGGCCGTCAACAGCCGGCGCTCCACGCCCACCTTGTCCATGAGTCCGGTGAAGCCGAAGCCGTCCATCAGCACGCCGATGCTGCCGACGATGCTGGCCTTGTCGACGAAGACCTTGTCGGTCCCGGCGGCAATGTAGTAGGCGGCCGAGGCGCAGGTCTCCTCGACCACCGCGTAGACCGGCTTGTTGTGCTTGGCGCGCAGCCGCTTGATCTCGTCATTGATGATGCCGGCCTGCACCGGGCTGCCGCCGGGCGAGTTGATCAAGAGCACGATGCCCTTGGCGCCGTCGTCCTCGAAGGCGGTCTTCATGGCCGCGACCACAAATTCGGCGCTGGCATCGGCGCCGGCGGCGATCTCGCCCTTGATCTCGATGACGGCCGTGTGCGCCGTGGTCTTGGCGGTCGCGGGGGTGCCACGCGACATCGCGAACCAGGCCAGGAAGATGAAGAAGGCCAGCCAGCTCAGGCGCACGAAGGTCTTCCAGCGGCGCGTGGCCCGCTGCTCGCGCAGCGACGCGAAAGCCAGTTTCTCGAGCGTCGCGCGCTCCCAGCCCGGTTGCTGCGCGGGGTCGTTCTTGGCCATGTTTGTCGTTGGGGTGGGCGCGGGGCGCTCGAAAGGCTCGAAACCCTCGGGTTCCGTGCGGTTGGATTCGGTCATGTCAAAAGGCCAGGGGCTGGAGGTTCCAGGCAGTATGCCAGTGGACCACGCCGTCATGCTCGCTGAGCGCGATCTTCACGAGCCCCCCGCGACAAGGGCCACCGGCGCACTCGCCGGTGTCCGGCCTGTACACCGCGCCGTGGGTCGCGCACAACAACCACTGCCCGCTGTCGTCGAAGAACCGGTCGGGCTGGAAGTCGAGTTCCATCGCGACATGGCTGCAGCGGTTCAGGTAGGCATGCGGCACGCCCTCGAATCGCACCGCGAAGGCCCGGCAAGTCTCGCCGCCGTGGATCACGTCGAAAGGCACGGCCCGGCCGCCCTCGACCAGGTCGGCGGCGTTGCACAGGGGGATGCACTCGCTCATGACGAGATTGTCAGGCGTTGTCGACCAGCCACTGCGACAGGCCGACCACCGAATGCGCGACGTGCAGCGGCGCCAGCGCATCGAATTCGCCCGGCTCGTGGGCGCCATAGCTCACCCCGACGCTTGCGCAGCCGGCGTTGATCGCGAGTTGCAGATCGTGCGTGGTGTCGCCGATCATCAGCGTCCGCTCGGCCGGCACCTCGAGCTCATCCATCAGTTCGAGCAGCATGCGCGGGTGCGGCTTGCCGAAAGTCTCGTCGGCGGTGCGCGAGGCGTCGAAACGATCGCGCAGCGCGACCGTGGCCAGCGCCTCGTTCAGGCCGCGGCGCGACTTGCCGGTGGCGACCGCCAGCTTGTGGCCGCGTACGCGCAGCGCGTCGAGCATCGGCAGCACGCCGTCGAACAGCACCAGGTCATCCTGGTGCTGCAAGTAATGGTGGCGGTAGCGGGCGCCGAGTTCGGCGTACCTCTCCTTGGGCACATCGGGCGCGGCGCGCGCGAGCGCCTCGGCGAGGCCGAGCCCGATGACCCAGGCGGCGTCGTTCTCGCTCGGCCTGGCGCCGCCGACGTCGACCACGGCGGCCTGGATGCAGCGCACGATGAGGCGCGTGGAGTCGTAGAGGGTGCCATCCCAATCGAAGGCGATCAGGTCGAAACGGCGGGGTCGGATGTCAGTCATGGGCTTGGACAAAAGGATGGGTGGCGAGTGCTTCGAGCGCAGCGGCGGGCATCAGCGCGTGCAGTTCGGGTGGCAGGTCGGCCTGCAGCGAGATGCGCTCGGCGCTCGCGGGGTGGGTGAACTGGAGCCGCCAGGCGTGCAGGAACATGCGCTTGAGGCCGAGCTTCTGCAAGATGCGGTTGCGCTCGAAGACGCCGTACTTGTCGTCGCCCGCGATCGGGTGGCCGGCCGAGGCGAGGTGAACGCGGATCTGGTGGGTCCGGCCCGTCTTGATGGTGACCGCCAGCAGGGAGAACTCCGCCCGATCGCCAGCGAGCGCGAAGCGCGCCAGCACCTTCACCAGCGTGACCGCGCGCATCGCGTCCGGATGGTCCTTGGCGACCACGCGAACCCGGCGCTCCCCCTCGGCGGCCCCTGCGGCCCCCGGCAGCAGGTACTTGGCGAGCGGCGCGTCGAGCACCTTCTTGTTGGCCGGCCAGTGGCCCTCGACCAGCGCCAGGTAGGTCTTGCCGGTCTCGCGCTCGCGGAACTGATCCTGCAGCGCAGTCAATGCGCTGCGCTTCTTGGCCACCAGCAGGATGCCGGAGGTTTCGCGGTCCAGCCGGTGCACCAGCTCGAGAAAGCGCGCTGCCGGCCGCGCCCTTCGCAGTTGCTCGATCACGCCGAAGCTCACGCCGCTGCCGCCGTGCACCGCAACGCCGGCGGGCTTGTCGATCGCCAGCAGGGCATCGTCCTCGAGCAGCAGCGGGAATTCGCGCGCCGGTGCGGCCGGCGTCCCGCCCTCCTCCGACCGGGCCGAGACCCGGACCGGCGGCAGCCGCAGCACGTCGCCCGCCGCCAGCCGCGACTCGGCCTGGGCGCGCCCCTTGTTGATGCGCACCTCGCCCGAACGGATGATCCGGTAGACGTGGGTCTTGGGCACGCCCTTGAGATGGCGGAACAGGTAGTTGTCCAGCCTTTGGCCGGCGGAATCCTCGTCGACCGTCAGAAAGCGAACTTCTGCCGCCGCGGGGGGCGCCTTCGCACCTATAATGTTTTTCACCAGCGCGGTCTTGTAAGTGCTTGATTAAACAGAAGTTTAGAGCACTGCAGGAAGCGCTGTGAGGTCGATGCCGCTTTGAGGCAGCGTCCGCAGGCCACGCGCAAGAGCGCAAGGCGGCGGCCCTGCTCCCGAGTCAAGCCGATGCCCACGAAACACCGATACGGAATACCCAGCCGGCAGGCTCCAAGCTGCCGGCGGATCGAAGCGAGTACCTTGTGTTGATGCTGCTGATTCAACTGATCCTGCGCTGGCTGATGCCGGCGAGCACAGGCATTGAATCGCCAGAAGTGCGTGCCACCACTGCGCCAACCGCTATAAAAAAGATAGCGAATCGACATCCCCTCGGGCTCGCCCCCATCCATGCGCCCCCACCCCGTCTGACATCGAGCTGACACTCGATGCGGTCATCCGCGCTCGCGCGGCGACCCCAGCAGCCTGGGCCGAGCGGCAATTCCTTCGTTTCGCGCGACGTCGTCCGTGCATCGTTAGGTCCGTCATGGACCGGTAGAACGATCGTAAAGACATAAGGACAACGCATCATGAAGCGGATGCTGATCAATGCCACGCAGGCCGAAGAACGCCGCCTGGCCATCGTCGACGGGCAAAAGCTCCTCGACTATGAAATCGAGATCGAAGGGCGCGAACAGCGCAAGGGCAATATCTACAAGGCGGTCGTGACGCGCGTCGAGCCCTCGCTCGAAGCCTGCTTCGTCGACTACGGCGAAGACCGCCACGGCTTTCTGCCGTTCAAGGAAATCTCCAAGCAGTACTTTGCCGAAGGGGTTTCGGCCAGCCAGGCCCGGATCCAGGACGCGATCCGCGAAGGCCAGGAACTGGTCGTGCAGGTCGAGAAGGAAGAGCGCGGCAACAAGGGCGCGGCGCTCACGACCTTCATCTCGCTGGCCGGCCGCTATGTCGTGCTGATGCCGAACAACCCGCGCGGCGGCGGCGTCAGCCGGCGCATCGAGGGCGACGACCGGGCCGAGCTCAAGGAGGCGATGGACCAGCTCGAGTACCCGAAGGGCATGAGCATCATCGCGCGCACTGCCGGCATCGGCCGCTCGGCGCCCGAACTCCAGTGGGACCTGAACTACCTGCTCAAGCTCTGGACCGCCATCGACGGCGCCGCCAAGGGCGCCAAGGGCGCCTTCCTGATCTACCAGGAGTCCTCGCTGGTGATCCGCGCGATCCGTGACTATTTCAATCACGACATCGGCGACATCCTGATCGACACCGACGACATCTACGACCAGGCGCAGCAGTTCATGGCGCACGTGATGCCCGAGCATGCAGCCCGCGTGAAGCGCTACCGCGACGACGCGGCCCTGTTCAGCCGCTTCCAGATCGAGCACCAGATCGAATCCGCCTACGCCCGCACGGTGCAGTTGCCGAGCGGCGGCGCGATCGTGATCGACCACACCGAGGCGCTGGTCTCGGTCGACGTCAACTCGGCGCGCGCCATCAAGGGCGGCGACATCGAGGAAACCGCGACCCGCACCAACCTCGAAGCCGCCGACGAAGTGGCGCGCCAGATGCGCCTGCGCGACCTTGGCGGACTGATCGTGATCGACTTCATCGACATGGACGAGTCGAAGAACCGGCGCGAGGTCGAAAGCCGCCTGCGCGACGCGCTGCGGCAGGACCGCGCCCGCGTTCAGTTCGGCTCGATCAGCAAGTTCGGCCTGATGGAAATGAGCCGCCAGCGCCTGAAGCCGGCGCTCAGCGAAGGCTCGTCGATCCCCTGCCCGCGCTGCGGCGGCTCGGGCCACATCCGCGACACCGAATCGAGCGCGCTGCAGATCCTGCGCATCATTCAGGAAGAGTCGATGAAGGACAACACGGCGGCCGTGCATGTCCAGGTGCCGGTCGAAGTGGCGTCGTTCCTGCTGAACGAGAAGCGCCCCGAAATCGCCAAGATCGAGCTCAAGCAGCGCGTGACCGTGCTGATGGTGCCGAACAAGACGCTCGAGACGCCCAACTACCGGCTCGAACGCCTGAAGCACGACGACCCGCGCCTCGACCACATCGAGGCCAGCTACAAGATGGCCGACGAGATCGAGGATCCGACTTCGGTCACGCGCCGTTCGCAGGAGCCGACCAACAAGCAGACCCCGGTGATCAAGGGCGTGCTGCCCGACGCGCCGGCCCCGGTGGCGGTGCCGAAGCCGGAAGCAGTGCGCCCGCCGGTGGCAGCGCCCGCCCCGGCACCGGTCGCACCCGTGGCAGCCCCTGCCAAATCGGCCGAATCCGGCCTCTTCGGCTGGATCAAGAGCCTGTTCGGCGCCACGCCGGTGCCTGCGCCGGCACCGGTGGTGATTCCGGTGGAAGCGCCGAAGCCGCGCCGCGAAGGCCGCGATGGCCGGGCCGGACGCGACGGTGAAGGCGCACGCACGGCGCGTGACGGCGAGCAGCGCCGCGGCGGCCGAGGCGAGGGTCGTGGCGGCCGCGACGGCGAAGGCCGTGGCGGTGAGCGCCGCGGCGGTCGCTCGGGCGAACGCCGGGACGGCGAACGCCGCGAAGGGCGCGAGGCCCGCGGGGAGGCCCGCACCGACAGCCAAGTGCGCGAGGCGCGCGAACCACGTGAGCCGCGTGAGCCACGCGAAGCCCGCGCACCGCGCGATGGCGAGCGTCGCGGACGCGGCGAGCGCCGCGATGGCGAAGCCCGCCAGGCGCCGGCCGAAAACGCCGACCTCCAGCTCGACAGCCAGGCGCTGGCGTCGAACCCGGCGATGAACGACGAGGCAGCCAGCCCATCGGAACGCGCGCCGCGCGGACGCGGCGAGCGCCGGGAACGCGGTGAACGCGGCGAGCGCAATGCCGAAGGTGCGCGCGAACGCAGCGCCGACACGGTCCGCGAAGCCCAGGGCGACGCCGCGCAGGAAGGCGCGTCGAACGAGCGTGGCGCACGCAGCGGTCGCGGCGAAGACCGCCCCCCGCGTGCTGAACGCGGTGATGGCCGCCGCGAGCGGCGTAACGACAGCCCGGCGCGACCCGTCGAGGCGGACACATCGGACGCCTCGATGCTCGAGGCCGGCACCGTCGGCGCCCTCTCGGCCGAAACCGGCGCCCCCGGCGACGAGCAGGGTGTCGAAGGCGCGCCGCGCCGCGACGGCGACGAACGCCGCGGCCGCTCACGCGACCGCTACGGACGCGATCGGCGCGAGCGTGGTCCGCGTGAAGACGCCGGGGAAGCGAACCTCGCCAGTCCCGACGCCACCCCGGCACCTGTCGAGGTCCCAGAGCGCGCCGTCCAGGCGGACATTCCGTCGGTGCCGGTTCGCGCGGAGCGTCCAGTCCAAGCCCCGGTGGCGCCCATCGCGGTCGAGGCCAAGGCCCCGTCCGCACGGGCGCTGCCGAAGGTCCAGCCCTTCGAGCTGCCGCTCGACGAGCTCGCCCAGGTGGCCGAAGGCTCGGGCCTTCACTGGGTCAATTCGGACGCCGACCGCATCGCCGAGGTCCGCGCCGCCATCGCCGCCGAGCCCAAGCCCGTGCACGTGCCCCGCGAGCGCCCGCCGGCGATCGTGATCGACGACAGCCCGCTGGTGCTGGTGGAAACCCGCCGCGACCTGGGATCGATGGCGCTGCCCTTCGAAGAGGCTGCGCGCGGCGCGAACGCCTCGCATTGAGGTCACGGGGAGGCGCAATGCCTCCCCGCTCTCCCCCAGGGGTCCCAGGGCGGCTCCCGCCCGCGCGGCGGTCCCGCCGCCCGTTCCTCGAGGCCGCCACTCGCGCGGCCTCTCCTCACTTCAACACCGTTCGTTTCTGAGGGCCTCCACGGCCCGGCGCCAGCCTGAGCGCAACGCAGTCGCCGATGACGGGGGCCGGGCTGAAAGCGCCAACCGATGAAAACTTCGGTATTAGTTCTCAAAATCATAAACGGCGTGTGCAAACAACACCTGGGCACCCATTCGCATTAACATTTTGTCATACAAAAGGACTACACTTCTCCGCAAGATGCTGCAGTGCACCAAGGTGGCTCGTCGGGCCCCTGACAGAGGGCGGCAGCCTACGCCGTTTGGCGGACGATGTACGGCTTTTGTTGACACGACACGGGCTGCGACATATGTTCAAATTCTTGCCGATAGTAGTAAAGCGTTACACTGCCACGCTTAAAGCTTAAAGTTTGAGGCAGCACCCGACACGGGGGGATTTCAGATGTTTCGTTCCGATTCGACCGCCAACGGCAACGTCGTTCGACGCTTTTCCCCGGACGGCGGCGGCCCGTCCGCAGCACCCGTTCAGGCGCGGCCGCGCCGCCTGTCGCTCTTCGAGCGCATCGTGAAACGCTCCCTCGACATCGTCGGGGCCCTCTTCTTCTTCGCTGTCTTCGGCCCGCTCTATCTGCTGGTTGCCTTGGGTGTGCTCATCAGCATGGGACGCCCGGTTCATTTCTGGCAGACCCGGCTCGGCGAGAGCGGCCGGCGCTTCCGTTTCTACAAGTTCCGCTCGATGGTGCGTAACTCGGACGACGTGCTGGACGAGTTCCTGAGTCGCAGCGACATGGCGCGCACCGAATGGAACACCTTCCAGAAGCTGGAAAAGGACCCCCGCATCACGCCGATCGGCCAGTTCATCCGCAAGCTCAGTCTGGACGAGCTGCCGCAGTTCTGGAACGTCCTCAAGGGCGACATGAGCCTGGTCGGCCCGCGCCCCTGCATGGAGCGCCAGCGCAGCCTGTACGGCAGGGGCTGGGAGCACTACTGCGCGATGCGCCCCGGGATCACCGGCCTGTGGCAGGTCAGCGGGCGCAACCGGCTCTCCTACGCCCGCCGGGTCGAACTCGACGTGGAGTACGTCAGCAACTGGTCCTTGTGGCTCGACATCAAGATCCTGCTGAGGACCGTTCGCGCCGTGATCACCGGCGAGGGTTCGAGATGACACAGATCCAGCCGGTCGTTCTGTGCGGTGGCAGCGGCACCCGGCTGTGGCCGTTGTCGCGCAAGACACTGCCCAAGCAATTCGCCCCGCTGGTGGGCAACAAGAGCCTGCTGCTGCTCACGCTCGAGCGCCTGCGCCTGCTCAACCCGGAAGTGACCTGCGTGGCGGCGGAGGAGCATCGTTTCCTGGTCCAGGAAGGCATCGACGCTGCCCATGTGAGCGGCAAGCAGTTGCTTGAGCCGGTGGCGCGCAATACCGCCGCCGCGATGTCGGCGGTGGCCCTTCAGGCCGACCCGGAGCAGTTGCTGCTGTTCGCGCCCGCCGATCACCACATTCCGGAACCGGAGCGGTTCGTCGCCACGATCCTGAAGGGCGTGCCGGCCGCCATGGCGGGATACCTCGTGACCTTCGGCGTGGAACCTTCTTTTCCCAGCACCGCCTATGGCTACATCCGCCAGGGCGAGAAGCTCGATGCCGCGCTGGGCGAGGAGGCAGGCCATGCGGTCGCGGCCTTCATCGAAAAGCCGACGGTGGACCGTGCCGAGCAGTTCCTCCTGGAAGGCGGCCACTTCTGGAATGCCGGCATCCTGCTGGTCCAGGCGAAGGTACTGATCGCGGCGCTGCAAGAGCATGCCCCAGACATCCTCGACAGCTGCAGGCTCGCCACTGCCGCCATCGAAACCGATGGCGCCTTCCTCCGGATGGACAGTGCCGCGTTCAGCCGCTGCCGCAGCCAGAGCATCGACTATGCGGTACTCGAGAAATGCAACCGGGTCGTCGTCATTCCGTTCCAGGGCCGCTGGAGCGACGTGGGCAGCTGGAATGCGGTCGCCGACCTCCATGACACCGACGCCAACGGCAACCGAATCAGCGGCCAGGGCTTCGCCATGGGGGCGACCAACACCTTCATCCATGCACCCAGCCGGCCGGTGGTGGCCCTGGGCACCAAGGATCTGCTGGTGGTCGACACCCCCGACGCGCTGCTGGTCGTGCACCGCGACTGCGCGGAACAGGTCAAGGACGTGGTCGCGCTGCTGACCACGCACGGCCACAGCCAAGCGACCCGGCACCGCCGCATTCCAAGACCCTGGGGCGCCTACGACAGCATCGACGACGGCGAGCGCTTCGCGGTCAAGCGCCTGACCGTGAAGCCGGGCGCGCGCCTGACCTTGCGGATGCATCACCATCGTGCCGAGCACTGGGTGATCGTCAAGGGCACGGCGCGCGTGGTGTGCGACGACAAGACCGTGCTGGTCAAGGAAAACGAATCGATCTACATCCCCGTGGGTGCAGTCTATCGGCTGGAAAACGTCGGCAAGACCGCGCTGGAAGTCATCGAAGTCCAGACCGGCGGCTACCTGGGCGAAGACGACATCGTGCGCTTCGCCGATGGCGAGTCACCCGCCCTCGGCGGTGCAAGAATGCACGCCTGACTCCTCCAACCGGCGACAAGATATTTCAATGAACGAGTTGCACAAGCGGATTTTCGTCGCCGGCCATCGCGGCATGGTCGGAAGCGCCATCGTGCGCTGCCTGGAAGCGCAGGGCCACACCCACATCATCACCAGGAGCCGTTCGGAACTCGATCTGACGGACCAGGCGCAGGTGCGGGCCTTCTTCGCCGAGGAGAGGCCTCAGGAGGTGTACGTCGCCGCCGCGAAGGTGGGCGGCATCCATGCGAACAACAGCTTTCCGGCCGAGTTCATCTACTCGAACCTGATGGTCGAGGCCAACCTGATCCACGAATCCTGGCGCACCGGCGTCGGCAAGCTGCTGTTCCTCGGATCGAGCTGCATCTACCCGCGCCTCGCGCAACAGCCGATGTCGGAGGACGCGCTTCTCACCGGCAAGCTGGAACCGACCAACGAGCCCTATGCGATCGCCAAAATCGCCGGCATCAAGCTGTGCGAAAGCTACAACCGCCAGTACGGCTGCGATTTCCGCAGCGTGATGCCAACCAACCTCTATGGCCCGGGCGACAACTACCACCCCGAGAACAGCCATGTGCTGCCGGCGATGATCCGGCGCTTCCACGAAGCGAAGGCCGGCGATGCGCCGGCGGTCGTCATCTGGGGCACCGGCTCGCCGAAGCGGGAATTCCTCTACGTCGACGACATGGCGCGCGCCTGCGTCCACGTGATGGACCTGCCGCGGGAGGCCTACGCGGCGCATACCGACGTCATGGCCAGCCACATCAATGTGGGCACCGGCGAGGACCTGTCGATCGCCGAACTCGCGCAGATGGTGAGCGAGGTGGTCGGCTACCGCGGCAGCATCCACTACGACACCAGCAAGCCCGACGGCGCGCCGCGCAAGCTGCTCGACATTTCGCGTATCCGCCAGCTCGGATGGAAGCCGGAAGTGGCGTTGCGTGACGGTATTGCGAACGCCTACGAAGATTTCTGCAGCGAAGCGCTGGTGGTCTGAAGAGCGCCGCAGGGGCAGTTCCTACCATGCGCGCATCCTTCCTTTCCCTGGTTCCGCCGGGTTCCGGCGGCGTTCGGGACTATGCGACCGTGCTCGGGAACGCCCTCCAGTCCCCGCCCCTGGAAATGACCCGGATGACCGACATTTCGTCCCTTTCGGGCGACTGCCTGCTGCTGCACTTCAGCGGCTACGGCTTCCAGAAACGCGGCGTGCCGCTCTGGCTGGTCGAGCACATGCGCAGCCTGCGTACGCGCTTCCAGGCGTTCGGAGTCGTGTTCCATGAGCTGTTCGCTTCCAGCCCGCCCTGGGGCTCTGCGTTCTGGCTCGGCGCCTGGCAGAAGCGGATCGCCAGCGAGCTGCTCGACCTCTCGGATTTCTGGTTGACCAACCGGGAGGAGTCCGGCCGATGGCTCCTGGCGCGACGCGACACCACGCCGCACCGCGTGCTGCCCATTTGTTCGAATGTGGGAGAGCCGCCTTCGATCGACACCGACAGAGCGCCGCACCTGGTTGTCTTCGGCAGCCCCGGGGTGCGCGCCAACGTCTACCAATGGGCCAGCGGCGAAGTGTTCGACTGTGCGCGACGAAAGGGCCTGGTCATCCATGACATCGGTCCGCCGCTGCAGGACGCTTCATTGACGCAGCGCCTGCTCCGGGAGAACGCCGTGGTGCACGGGAGACTGGCGGCGCAGGAGGTGAGCCAGATCCTGTCCGGCGCCAGCTACGGCGCCCTCGCCTATCCCATCGACTACGCGTCGAAGAGCGGTGTGCTTGCCTCCTACAGCGCCCACGGCATCTGCCCGATCCTGCTCTGGAACGACTACCGGCCGCATGATGGACTGGTCGCCAATGTCAACTACGTGGCCGGCTTCGCGGCGCTCGAGGACATCGATCCGGGCGTCGTCGGCCGCCAGGCGCGCGGGTGGTATGAGCCGCATTGCGTGCAAGCACATGTTGCCGCCTTGAGAACGATGCGCAGCGAGGCTCGCAGATGAGCGACATCCGCTTCCTGTGGACGTCACGCGAACGGCCGGCGCTGGGGTCCCGGCGCTGGTTTGTCGTATGGGCCAAGCGGGCGCTGCATTTCCGCGCGCTGCTCAAGATCATTCTGGCAAGGCGCAGCTTTCGCGTCCGCGGGGCGCAGGTGGGCGAACTGTCGATCCTCGATCGATTCGAACTCAAGGGCGCGGCCGCCAACCTGAGCGTCGGGGAGCACAGCTTCATTTCGGGGTCTTCGGAGATCGTCGCGCTCGACCAGGTCCACATCGGCTCACGCGTCGTGATCAACGACCGGGTCAGCATTCTCACGGCGAGTCACCATGTCGGAGATCCGGGCTGGCGATCCTTCAAGAAGCCGGTGCGCATCGAGGACTACGCCTGGATCGCGGTCGGCGCGACCATCCTGCCGGGTGTCACGATCGGCTACGGCGCGGTCGTGGGCGCGGGCGCGGTGATCGCGAAGGATGTGCCGCCGCTGGCGGTCGCCACCGGCAATCCGGCCGTCGTTCGGCTGAACGCGCGCCCCGCCGACCTCTGCTACGACCCCGTGGCCCTGCTGCCGCCGTTCGAGGCGTGGATCGGCCGCCGCGCCGATCCGGCGAGTCCGGCGAATCCGCCCATGCACGGCCTAGAGCCGCGGCCATGACCATGGTGCTGGTCACGCATCCCGGGCTGCAGCACTCGCACCAGCTCGCCCTCGCGCTGCATGAGCGTTCGCTGCTGCAGTCTTTCTGGTCCGGCGTGCCGGTGGTGGCGGACGGCGAAGCGCCGCCGTGGTGGCTGCCCGCCGGCTATCGCGAGAAGGTCCGCAAGGTCGAGATCCCCCGCTCGCTGCGGCGTCATCCGGCTCGCTTCCAGCTCGCCCTGAGGATGTCGGGCTCGATCGTCAGGCTCGGCGTTCCGGGTTCGGACATCGTGCACCGTGTTTTCCACTGGTTCGATCACTGGGCCGCGCAGCAGATACGACAGTTCAGGCCGAAAGTCGTCGTCGCCTACGAAAACGCGGCCTATCACACGTTCCAGGCGGCCAAGGCGGTCGGCGCGCGCTGCGTGCTGGACGCCGCCGCCTTCCACCACGGGACCGCCGCCCGGCTGCTGGGCGCCGTCGATACGCCTTACACGCCCGAGATCAATCGCCGCAAGGACGAGGAGATCCGCTTGGCCGACCTGATCCTGACATGCTCTCCGCTGGCCGCGGAAAGCTACACGGACAACGGCGTGCCGGCCGACAGGATCCGGTCCATGATGCTCGGTGCCGAGTTGCCGCCCGACGTGCCGGCGTGGCAGGCCCACGACGGTCCGCCGCGCTTCGTCTTCGCCGGCGCACTGAGCCGGCTGAAGTCGATCGACAGCATCGTTGCCGCCTTCCGGCGGCTGCATGCCGAAGGCATCGGCTACGAGCTGGAGTTCGTCGGCGGCGTCGCCGACGCCGAGTTGCTGCGCGCCGTGCTTGCCACGCCCAATACCCGCCACACGCCGAGCGTGCCGCAGGGCAAGCTGTTTTCGATCCTCGCGCGTGCCGACTGCCTGCTGCTGCCCTCGCGCTTCGATTCGTTCGGGATGGTGGTCGCCGAGGCGATGGCCTGCGGAACGCCTGCCGTGGTCTCGACGAATACCGGCGCCAAGGCGATGATCGAGGCTTTTCCGGGCAGCGGCTGGATCGTGGAGCCGGAGGTGGAGCCGCTGCATTCGCTGCTGCGACAATTGGCTCGCAACCCGGCGCAGTTGCATGCCGCACGGGCCATGGCTCGCCAGTCGGGAGATGCGTTCTCGTGGGCGAGCTACCGAAGCCGCGCCGGAGAGTTGTTCGAGGAATTTGTTCAATGAGCACGGTGGCTTCCCATTCCCATGCACCGGCGCGCAAGTCGACGCTGACCCGTGCCGGCAAAGCCTTCATCGCGGTGTTCCTGATCATCGTGCTGGAAGGCGCAGTGCGCAAATGGGTGAGCTCGGCGGCCACGCTGCCGCTGCTCCTGATGCGCGACCTGCTGGCGATCTATGTGATCGCCTATGCCCTTCGCAATGGCGCGCTGCAACGGCACAAGGGCATCACCCAGACACTGCTCGTGTGGTCCTGCCTGGTCGTTGCCTGGGGCCTGCTGCAACTCGTCGCCGGAGAGAGTTCGCCCACCGTGCTGCTGATCGGGCTGCGCTTCTGGCTGCTGTACATATGGTTCGGTGTGGCCGCAGCCGCCGCAATGAACGAAGCCGACTATCGGGCCGCGATGCGGGTGGCCGCCTGGACCTTGCTGCTGATGACGCCGCTGGTCGTGCTGCAGCATTTTTCGCCGCCGGGCGCGCGCATCAACAGCCAGGTCGATGGCGACGAGACCGGCGTTTTCCTGGTGATCGCCGATGTCGTCCGGACCACCGGCACTTTCAGTTTCACGGCCGGCTACACCACCTACCTGGCGCTCATGACGCCGCTGGTGTTCGCTTTCGCCGGGGCGCGAAAGCGGGCCAGGTGGCAAACTCTGTTCGCGATGGCACTGTTCGGTGCCTTCGTCGTCTCGAGCATGGTGAGCGGCTCGCGCACTGCCGTCACCCTGTCTGGCCTGATGGTTGCAGGCTACTTCGTCGGCCGGCTCTGGCTGGCGCGGGGCAAGGCCAAGGGCCGGGCCATCGTGGGCGTCGTCGTCGGACTCTTGCTGCTCGCGGTGCTGTTCTTCGCCTTCAGCGGTGCGATCCAGATCACCGAGCAGCGTTTCCAGGAGGCCTCCGAGGTCGAGGGCTTCTGGGGCCGCGTGCTGATGATCTTCCTTGGCCAATCCTTTGCATACGACCAGTTCACTTGGCTCGGCTCCGGCATCGGCCTGGGCTCCAACCTCGCGACCTATACGCGCACCGGCAGCACCGGCGACTTCGCGCTGGCCGAAGTCGAGGCCAGCCGGATCCTGCTCGAGGGCGGCCTGATCGGCTACGCGTTCTCCGCTTTCAAGGTGGCCGTCGTCATCGCCGGCATCCGCAAGAGCTTGAAGCTGTCCTTTCAGCTGCACTCGGTCTATCCGATCCTGCTGTGGTTGGTCGTGTCGCTCGCCATCCTCACCTGGTCGGCGATCGGCCAACTCTCGGCCCACGGCCTGCTGGGCATCATGCTGGCTTTCGGCCTGCTCGTATTCCGGCATCCCACGGCCGAGTTCTTTCCCCCTCGCAATCCATCGGCGTGAGACTGCTCCATCTGATTCCCTCGGTCGATCCTCGCGGAGGCGGACCGATCGAAGGCGTGCTTCGAATCCATGAGGCCCTGGTCGCGCTCGGCCACGAGAGCGAACTGCTGTCGCTGGACGATCCGGCTTCGGCCTGGGTTCGCGAATGCCCGGCGCCGCTTCACGCGGTGGGGCCGTCGCGCACCAGCTACATGTACAACGCGAACGCTGTGACGTGGCTGCGCGAGCATGCGGCCGGCTACGACGCGGTGATCGTGAACGGTCTTTGGCAATACGCCGGCTTCGCCGCCTGGCGTGCGTTGCATGCGTCGACCACGCCCTATTTCGTGTACACCCACGGCATGCTCGACCCGTGGTTCAAGCGACGCTATCCGCTCAAGCACCTGAAGAAATGGCTGTACTGGCCCTGGGCCGAGTACCGCGTGCTGCGCGACGCCGCTGCAGTGATCTTCACCTGCGAGGAAGAGCGCCTTCTGGCGCGCCAATCCTTCGGGCTCTACCGCGCCCGGGAAGTCGTCGGCTCGTACGGCACCTCCGAGCCGCCTGCGGACGCGGCGGCCCTCACCGAGGTCTTCCTGAACCGCTTTCCCGAACTTCGGGGCAAGCGATCGCTGCTCTATCTCGGACGCATCCACGAGAAGAAAGGCGGCGACCTCCTGGTCGACGCATTCGCCCGCGTCGCCGCCGATGCGCCCGAGCTGCAACTGGTCATGGCCGGCCCCGGTGACGAGGGTCTGGTGCAGCAGCTCAGGAACCGTGCCGCGGAGCTCGGCATTTCGGCGCGCATCACCTGGACCGGGATGCTGCTGGGCGACCTCAAATGGGGTGCTTTCCACACGGCGGACGTGTTCTGCCTCCCATCGCACCAGGAGAACTTCGGCATCGCGGTGGTGGAGGCGCTGGCCTGCAACAAGCCGGTGCTGATCAGCAACAAGGTGAACATCTGGCGCGAGATCGAGCAGGACGGCGCAGGCCTTGTGGCCCCGGACACGCTGGCCGGCACGATCGACACCCTGCAGCGCTGGCTGGCGCTGACGCCGGCGGAGATGGCGGCCATGCGCGTCGCGGCGCAGCGCTCATTCCGGCATCGTTTCCAGGTCGGGCAGGTCGCGCAAACGCTGGTCCGGATCATCGGCGAACATACGCCGGTGTCGGGCGCCGCCGCGACACAGTCAAGACCAAGCCGAACCGGCGCCGGAACGCTGCCCGAGAGTCAATGAAACTTCTTGTCTACGGAATCAATTTCGCGCCGGAACTGACCGGCATCGGCAAATACACGGGAGAGATGGTTGCCTGGCTCGCGGCCAGGGGGCATGAAGTGCGGGTGGTGACGGCGCCGCCCTACTACCCGGATTGGGCGGTCTGGCCCGGCTACAAGGGCTCGCGCTACGCCCGCGAAGAGTGGCACGGCGCCACCGTCTTCCGCGCGCCGCTGTGGGTGCCGCGCAAGGCGTCGGGACTGAAGAGGCTGGTTCACCTGGCCAGCTTCGCGATTTCGAGCGTTCCCACGCTGCTCGCGCAATGGCGCTGGAAACCCGACGTCGTGTGGGTGACCGAACCGCCGCTGTTCTGTGCCCCGGCGGCGCTGGCCTTCGCGCGCCTGCGTTCGGCGAAGGCATGGCTGCACATCCAGGACTACGAGGTGGATGCCGCCTTCGATCTCGGCCTGCTCAAGGGCGCCGGCCTGCGATCGTTCGTGGCCATGATCGAGCGCGGCCTGATGCGCCGGTTCGACCGCATCTCGACGATCTCCCTGCGCATGATGGAGCGAGCGACCCACAAAGGCACGGAGGATGCGCGGCTGATCTCGCTGCCGAACTGGGCCGACGTGTCGGCCGTGCAGCCCCTGCGGGCGGCGAGTCCGTATCGGGCGGAGCTGGGCATCCGGCACGATGCCGTCGTGGCACTCTATTCGGGCAACACCGGCGCCAAGCAGGGTCTGGAACTGCTGGCCGAAATGGCCGACATGCTGCAGCACCAGCCCGACCTCGAGTTCGTGTTCTGCGGCAACGGCGCCGGCCGCGCCGAGTTGATGCAACGCTGCGGGAAGCTCCCGAACGTGCGCTTCCTTGACCTGCAGCCGGTCAAGCGCCTGGGCGATCTGCTCGGCCTCGCCGACATCCATCTGTTGCCGCAGCGCGCGGACGCCGCCGACCTCGTGATGCCCTCCAAGCTCACCGGCATGCTCAGCAGCGGCCGGCCGGTGGTCGCCGGCGCGAGGGCCGATACGGAGCTCGGCAAGGTGGCCAGCCATTGCGGCCTGGCCGTCCCCCCGGACAACGCCCGCGCCTTCGCCGATGCGGTGCTCCAGCTGGCCTCCCAACCCGCTTTGCGCGCGGAACTCGGCCTGCGCGCCCGCGCCTTCGCCGAAGCCCACTTCGACCGCGACGCCGTCCTCGCCCAGTTCGAACGCGACCTCCAGTCCTGCATCAAAAGCTGAAAAGGCCGGCGAAGCCCGGCCTTGTTCGCAAAACACCGCGGATCTGGCTTTGCCAGTCCGCCGGTGTTGCCCCCGGTAGGGGGTGGGCGCCCGGACACGCAGTGCCGGGCAACCTGGGGGCGAGCAACAGCTACTGCTCTTCGGGCAGGATGCTCTCGTAGTTGTAGTTGGTGTAGCGGTAGCGGCCGTACTTGTAGGGCGCGTAGCCCCTGCGGCGCACGTTCATGCCGTTGAGCAGCACGCCGGTGGCCGCTTTGCCGCCCATCGCGAGACGCCGTGTACTTTCCTTCAGCTCACCCATCGTGGACTGCTCGGCGCGTGCCACCAGCAGCACGGTGCCCACGTGCGTGGCCACCGTGCTCGTGTCGGCGGCGACCAGCACCGGGGGCGCGTCGATGACAACCAGGTCGTACTGGTCGGACAAACGTTCGAGGAGCGACTTGAACGAGTCCGAGATCAGCAGTTCGGCCGGGTTGGGCGGCAACTGCCCGGTGGCCAGGAAGTCCAGGCTGGGAACCACCTGGCGGTGCACGGTCTGCTGCACCGTCAAGCTGCCGGCGATCAATTCCGACAGGCCGCCGTGACGCTGCAGACCGAAATACTGGTGCGTGTGGCCGCGCCGCAGATCGGCATCGATCAACAGGGTCCGCTTGCCGGCGGCTGCCATCAGCGCGGCGAAATTGGCGGCCACGAAGCTCTTGCCGACGCCCGGCGTCGGCCCGGTGATCAACACGCGGTTGTTCGGCGACTCCAGCATGGCGAACTGCATCGCGGTGCGCAGGCTGCGCAAGCTCTCGACGGCGGGGTCGTCGGTCTTCTCGATCGTCAGCAGACGCACGCCGGTGGCGCCGCTCAAGCGCCGCTTCGCGATGGCATCCTGTGCCGGACTCAGCGGAATGGTCGAGAACACCGGCAGGCCGATGTCGGCCTCGACCTCGTGCGGATCGCGGATGCGCTGCTCCACGAAGGCATTGCGCAGGAACGCCGCGCAGACGCCGAGGAACAGGCCCAGGGCCAGGGCCGCAGCCATGATGACCGTCCGGTTCGGCTTGATGGGGAACATCGGCAGCACGGCCTCGTCGAGCACGCGGACGTTGCCGACCTTGCCTTCCTTCACCAGGCGAAGCTGCAGCGCATTGTTGAGCAGCGACTGGTAGAGCTCGGTGTTCACCTTGACATCGCGCTCCATGCGCACCGCTTCCTGCTGGATCGCGGGCAACCCCTTGATCCGCGTCTGGATCGCGGCTATGTCGGCCTTCAACGCCGCAATCTGCGCGTCCAGCGTCTGGACCAGCGGATGATTGGCGGTGAAGCGCGCTTCGAGTTCGCGCCGGCGCTGCTGGGCCTCCAGCAGCTTGGTCTGGCGGTCGACGGCCTGGCCCAGGATCATGGTCGCTTCTTCGGAGAACGCCACCGTTCCCTTCTGGTTGCGATAGCGGTTGTAGACCTCTTCGGCGGCCTCCATCTGACGCTTGAACAGCGGCAACTGGACGTCGAGGAACGCCAGCGTCTTCTGCGCTTCCGCCGCCTTGCGCTCGACGTTCTGCTGCACGTACTGCGCGCCCACGGCGTTCAGCACCCGTTGCACCCGGTTGGGATCGATGTCCTGCAGCGCGACGTTGATGATGCCGGACGACTTGCCCCGCTCGCTCAGCTGGAGGCCGGCCTGAAGCCCGAGGGTGGTCGGCAGATTGGGCAGATGCATCAGGTTGAACTCGGCGCCCGGTTTGCCGTATAGCGCGCTCACCGTGAGCGCGAGCTCCCCGGCGGGGGTCTGCGCCTTCAGGAGGGCGCCAACCGTGCCGGTCAGAGGCTCAGGCAGCGAGGAGGCCGACAGCGTGTACTGACCGTCGCCCTTGGCCGTCACCACGAAGGACGTCCCCTCCATCGTCTTCGGGACATCGAACTGGGCCACGTCGATCCTTTCCGTGCCCGACACATAGCCGCCAAAGCCCAGGAAGCCCGGGTCCGACAGGCCGCTCGCCCGCCGCGCCAGCCAGCCGCCGATATAGGGCACATAGCGCGGGCCGGCCACGACGTCGAGCTTGATCGCCTCGACGACCTTGCCGGCGATCATGCGCGAGCGGATGATTTCCATTTCGGCGCTGCCGGGCGTCTTGACGTCGAACAGCCCGCCGACGTCGCTGAGGACACCCTTGCCGGTGTTGTCCGGGCCCTCCACCTGGATCACCAGGTTGGACTCGTAGACCGGCCGCTGGAGGAACGCATACACCACGCCGCCGAGGAACACGACCAGGGTCACGAAGGCGATCAGCCACTTGTTCGCGACGAGCACCTCGAGGTAGTGCCCAAAGTCGAAATCCTCCTCATCCGACGTGCCGAAGGAACTTGGAGTGGGTTTGGGAATGAGAGAGGAATTCATCGGCTGGATACTCTTGAAATGCGTTTGACCCATTGCTGGGTGCCGTCTTCAATGAGCGTCAGCGACCGCTCGAAAGAAGCGCGGCCGGCCCGGTAGGGGTCCGGCACGTCCTGATCGCTGAACTCACAGAGACGAAATACCTTGCCGGAGGCAAATAGATAGCGCTCCTCGACCGCGCGGCGCTGCTCGCCGTCCATCACGAGGATCAGGTCGGCGCGCTGGCAGGCATCAAAGCTGATCTGCCGCGCACGGTGGCCTTCGATGGTGATGCCGCGCTCCTGCATCAGTTCGCAGGCGATGGCGTCCGCGCGCTCACCCACGAGGGCGCCGAGGCCGGCGGATGCGACTTGCGCGTCCGGCAGGGCCGCGGCGAGCAAGCCTTCGGCCATCGGGCTGCGGCAGATGTTTCCGATGCACACGACGAGGATGTTCCGGATAGTCACGATCGGCTCGGTCAGCGGCCGGTGACGGTGAGCGTCTGGTAGGAACTCGCCGTCGTCGCAGTCGGCAAGATCAGGTTCAGCACGCGGTTCCACTGCACCAGCGGCACCGGGTCGACATACACGACGTCCTTGGCCTGCAGCGGGAATCCATTCGCCATCGCAATCGCGCTGGGCGTGCGGGCGTCCAGATGGAAGATCGACTGGCCCTGGGCTTCGTTGCGAATCACATAGATCTGGCGCGGATTGGCGGTCGTCAGGTTGACGCCGCCCACTTCGGTCAGGGCGTCGTTCAGGCTCAGCCGGCCATTGCGCATCAGCACCCCGCCCTGCTGGGTCACCTCACCCATCACCGTGACCTTGCGCTCCTCGCGGCCACGCACATAGATCATGTCGCCCGGGCGCAGCGGGAGGCGGCTGGGATTGATCCCGGCATCGGCCATCGCCATCAGGTCGATGGAGATCGTCTTGCCCTCGCGCGTCAACTCGAGCGCCGAACGGTCGCCGTTCGGCGTCAGGCCGCCCGCGCGGTTGATCGCTTCCGCCAAGGTCATCGGAATGTCCGTGAACAAAATCAGTCCGGGTGTACGGATCTCACCGTCCATGTAGGCGCGCTTGCTGCGGAAGGCCTCGACCCGGACACTGATCTGCGGGTCCTTGAAGACGCGCGCGAGGCGCTTCACCACCGCCTGCTCCATTTCCTGGATGGTCATCCCCGCCACCTTGAGCGGCCCGATGTACGGAAAACTCAACTGGCCGGTGTTCGAGACGATGTAGCCGGGTGCGGGAGAGACGCTGGCAGGGTCGGCCACCGTGGTCGCGGGAACCGAGCTGAACACCATCTCCGGATGGTCGAACACCACGATGCCCACCACATCACCGGGACCGATCCGGTAGGGCTCCGTCGGGCCCAGCAAACCCATCACTTCGGCGCTGAGCTTGGTCTGGCGGGTGGCCGCGCGATGCGCCCCGATCAGGACAGGAGTGATCTCGGTCAACGCGCCCGCCGGCGGCGGATCGATCTCTGAGGTCGAAAAACCGGCCGGCGACACAGCTTGCTGGGCATCGTTGCTGGCTGAACGGAAGCCCGGCGCCAGTGGCGCGCAGCCCTGTACCAGCACGCCCGCCGAAATCAGCACCACGGCATGTAGTAAAAAATGCTTCAAGTGCAGCTCCGCATGGTGACCCTGAAATGAATACTTTTGCAAACAGTTACGACTGTACATCAGGAGCGGGGACGACTCAAATGCTTTCTTGGCGTAGAACTTTAGTCAGAGGAAATTTTTCTGATCAGGCGTGGAAATCGCACGATTTCAGGAATTTCCCGACTCGAAACAGGCCCGAAGCGGCAGGTTTTTCGCTGCCCGCGCTATTGATTCAATAGCATCAAAGCCGCACGCGGCGGTGCAGACTACGGATTTTCCGTCTGTGCTGCGCGCTTCCAGGCAGCCGACGCCTGGTCAGCGTCATCGCGCGCCTCGGCCAGCTGCGCCAGCGCTTGCCAGGCCCGCCGGTGCAGGTTCGCATCCTGTAACCCCAGGCCAGCTTGTGTGAGCAACTGTTGCGCCTTGCCCCACAGCTGGCGCTTCATGCAGGCCATGCCCGCCAGGTACTGCAGATTGGCATCGCGCGGATTGTTCCGCTGCGCCGACTCGATCCGCGACAGCCAGTCGGCATCGACCGAATCGAGACCCGCTTCCAGCGCACGGACCAGCTTCACGCGCAAGGCTTCACCCAGGCTCTGCGGATGCTCGACCATGCGCTCCCAGGCCGGCAGCAGCCAGGCGCGCGCCAAAGCAAGATCGCCGCGCAGCGCCACCATGCGCTGGGCCGCATGGATCGCGACCTCGGGCATCTCGCGCTCCCAGGTCTCGAGTTCGCCCCACGCGCGCAGCAACTGGGAGGGATCGTGGGCACCCGACAGCAGCTCGCTGGCCAGCCCGCGCACGATGCTCTGCGCCGCGGCATCCGAGAAGGCCCTGTGCTTGGCCAGCAGCCGGGCAGTCTCCAGAGCCTCGAGCGTGCGCCGATCCTGCCTTGCCGCCTTCAAGCGCAGCCGCAGTGCCAGCGTACGCCGCTGGGCGCCCTGCGGCAGCTCCTCGAGCCGCGCCAGGGCCGCCGGTGCGTCTCGATCGTCGAGCGCCCAGCGAGCGGCGCGCAGCTGAACGCCTTCGCGCGTCTCGGGCGTGACCAGCACGCCGCGCTCGGCACTCTCGTTGAGCGCCTGCTGCAGGTGGGCGTCGCGTGCCGGGCGGTCCTGCAGCGATTGCGCGCTCTCGGCCGCCAGCAGATGCGCCAGCACCCGCACCTGCAAAGCCTGCGGCAGGCGGGCATCGAGCGCGGCCAGCGTTCTTTCCTGCGCCAGCGCCGCCTGGGCCGCCTTGCGCGCGCGCGAGAAACGGCCGGCCAGCAGTTGCGCCGCGGCATCGAGCAGTGCCGTATGCAGCGCACGCTCTTTCTGCTGCAGCCGCCATTGGCGCGCCTGCCTGGGCAGCGAAAACAGCGCCGCCAAGCCGCGCAGTGCGAGGTGCAGCAGCACGAAGGCGGCGAACAGCAGCAGCAGCACGAGGTTCAGCGAGAGGTCGACCCGCCAGGGCGGCCAGAAGACGGTGATCGTGCCCTGGTTGTTGCCGGCGAACAGCGCCACCGCGGCGGCGATGCCGAACAGGGCGAGGAACCAGAGGACGGCGCGCATGGCTTCGAGCCTGCCTCAACGCCCGGCGGCGGCCGTGGCGAGCGCGGCCAGGGTTTCGTCGACGCGTGGCGGCTCGCTGGTGCGGATTTGAGCCTGCACCTGCTGCACCAGCGTGGCCGCGGCCTGGACCCGACGCGAGGCCGGATCGAAATAGCGGTTGATCGCCGCCGAGACGGTCGCCATCTCGCCGCGCGCCGTATCGACCTGCCTCGACAGCAGGGCCAATCGGGCATTGAGCAGCTTGAGCTTGAGGTTTTCGCGCAGGAAGAAGGTCTGCTCGGGTGTCAGCAGCACCGCCTCGGGCCGCTCGATGCGCCCGACGCGCAGCAGCGAGCGGGCCTCGGTGCGCACCATCAGCAGGAAGCGCTGCCACCAGGGCGCATCGGCCGACAGCGGCTCGGTCTGCAAGGCGTCCGACCCGCCGCGACGCAGCGCCACGGCGTTGAGCGCCGGCAGGTCGTCCACGCCGCGCATGAGTTCGTCGAGCTTCTGCAATGCATCGCTGTTGTCGATGCTGGCGCTGCTGCGAAGGCGGTCGGCGTCGTGCTGCATGGCGCGCTGCAGCGGCGCCAGGCGCGGTTGCGCCGCGCGCGCAATGCGCAGATCGCCGGCCTTGAGCGCGGCCAGCAGCGGCTGCACATTGCCGGTGACCTGCGCCTGCTGCAGCGCCAGCCGCACGGCGGCCTCGATGTCGATCACCAGGTTCTCGTCGCGCGAGCGCGACAGGCTCTGCATCAGTTCCTCGAGCTGGGAGCGTTGCAGTGCGACCTCGCCGACCCGGGTTTCGGCCAGCGCCAGCCGGGCCGCGGTGTCGCGCACGACTTCTTGCGCCTGGCGCGCCAGGGTCCGCGCCTCCAGCGACTGGGCCAAGGCGTCGGCGCTCTGGCGGGCGAGTTGTTCCTGCATACCGCTGACCTTCTGCCAGAGTGCCAGCGCGATCAGCAGCGCGACCACGGCGACGATCGCGAACAGGCCGAACGCCAGCCGCGAAAGCAGCGCCACCGCGGCCGGATGGCCGGCCTGCAAAGGGGTCGGCATCGGCGCGCGCAGCGCGGGTTCCGGCACGGGCTCGTTGAAGACGGGAGCGTCGCTCATGCGAAGGATTCTATCGACGCCACCAGCGCCGGCAGCGAAGGCCGCGAGACCTGCACGCGGCCGAAGCCCGCGTCGCGCGCGGCGTCCGCGATGCGCTCATGCGTGACGAGCGCGCGTGCCGACCGCCAGCTGACGGCGGGCAACAGCCGGCGCAGGTTGGCGATCGCCTCCGAGCTGCTGAAGAGCCAAGTCGCGGCACCGCTGGCGCCATCGAGGGCCAGCCTGCGCTCGGCCTCGCCGAAGGGCGGCGGCAGCCGCCGATAGGCCGCCACCGCATCGCAGGCGCCGCCGGCGGCCGCGATTTCGCGGGCCAGCCAGTCGCGCCCCGTGGCCCGTCCCGCGGCATCGCCGCCCCGCACGATCAGGATCCGCACGCCCGGACCCACCTGCGTCCGGACCAGAGCCCACAGGCTTTCGGAATCGAACTGCGCCGCATCGGCGGACGGCGCGTCGATCGCCGATGCCGGCACCCCGGCCTCACGCAGCCCGCGGGTGGTGCCGGGGCCGGTGGCCCAGAAACGCACCTGCGCGGGCACGCGGACATCGATGCCGCGAAAGAAATGCTCGGCCGCGGCAGCGCTCACGAACATCAGCGCGTGGTAGTCGGAAAGGCGCTGCCAGGCGGCGTGGAGCTGCGTCGGGTCTTCGAGCGGCTCGATCGCGATCAATGGCAGCGCAACGGCCTCCAGCCCCGCCGCACGCAGGTCGTCCACCCATCGCGCAGCCTCTCTGGCCGGCCGTGTGATCAACAACATGGGCAAGCCTGGCGACGCTTCATGTCCGGAGCAGGCGCGCCACCGCTTCGCCCAGCGCCGCCGCTTGTGCGGCATCGGCCGCATCGGCCACCCGATGCACGCGCACCAGCGGCGTCACGCCTTCGGGATCGCCGAGGGCGGCGTCGATGCGCAGGCGGCCGTCGGCCTGCCAGCGCGCGTGCGCGGCCAGCGGCATCGAACAACTGCCGCCGAGGGCGCGGCTGACGGCCCGTTCGGCGGCGGTCGCGAGGCCGTCGCCGCGGCTCGCCAGGGGCGCGAGCAACGCGAACAGGTCGGCGCGGTCGGACCGGACCTCGATGCCGAGCGCACCCTGCCCGGCGGCGGGCAGCATCGTGTCGGGCTCGAAGCACTCGCGAATGCGGCTCTCGAGACCGAGCCGCTTGAGCCCGGCGGCGGCGAGCACGATCGCGTCGTACTGGCCCTCGTCGAGCTTGCGCAGCCGGGTGTCGAGATTGCCGCGCAGGGGCTCGATGCGCAGATCGGGCCGCAACGCGCGCAGCAGAACGACGCGGCGCAGGCTGGAAGTGCCGACCACCGCTCCCTGCGGCAGCGCGGCGAGCGAGGCATGGCGCGGCGACACCAGCGCATCGCGCGGGTCTTCGCGCTCGAGTACGCAGGCCAGCGCGAAACCTTCGGGCAGGTCCATCGGCACATCCTTGAGCGAATGCACCGCGATGTCGGCGCGTCCTTCCTCGAGCGCGAGTTCGAGTTCCTTGACGAACAGGCCCTTGCCGCCGACCTTGCTGAGCGAGCGGTCGAGGATCTGGTCGCCGCGGGTGGTCATGCCGAGCAGTTCCACCGCGTGGCCCTGTTCTTGCAGCAGCGCCTGGACGTGTTCGGCCTGCCACATGGCCAGGCGGCTTTCGCGCGTGGCGATCACGATGTTGCTCAAGACCGTTTTCCGTATGAATGAGAGACCCGTGGGATGCTAGCATGTTGCGCCGCAGCAACGTCGGCATGTCCCCAGTCCACGAGGAGAAGTTTCGAATGAAGACGAGCCCCGCACCGGTTGCCGCGAAGCGCCGGACCCGTGACGAAGACCTGCCCCTGGTCGCCGACATCCGGCTCCTGGGCCGCATCCTCGGCGACGTGATCCGCGAACAGGAGGGGGACGACAGCTACGCGCTGGTGGAGAAGATCCGCACCCTGTCGGTGGCCTTCCGGCGCGATGCCGACCATGCGGCGGACCGGGCGTTGAAGAACCTGCTGAAGGGACTGAGCGCGGCCGAGACGGTGAGCGTGATCCGCGCCTTCACCTACTTCAGCCACCTGGCCAACCTGGCCGAGGACCGGCACCAGATCCGCCGCCGCACCGAGGCCGACCGCGCCGGCGACAGCGCCGAGGGCAGCCTGGAGACCGCGCTGGCGCGCATCCGCAAGGCCGGCATCAAGCCCGAAGCGGTGGTCGAGTCGCTGGCCCACAGCTACGTCTCGCCGGTGCTCACCGCGCACCCGACCGAGGTCCAGCGCAAGAGCATCCTGGACGCCGAGCGGGCCATCGCGCAGTTGCTCGCCACCCGCGACGAGATCGCGCTGCGGCAGCGCGCCTTCGCCGGTGGCAAGGATGCGCTGACGCCGCTGGAGTACGCGGACAACGAGCGCCAGATGCGCACGCGCGTCACGCAGCTCTGGCAGACCCGCCTGCTGCGCTTCTCCAAGCTCACGGTGGCCGACGAGATCGAGAACGCGCTGAGCTATTACGAGGCGACCTTCCTGCGCGAAATCCCGCGGGTCTATGCCGATCTCGAGAAGGCCCTGGCCCACGGCGCCAGCGTGCCCTCGGTGGCGCCCTTCCTGCGCATGGGCCAGTGGATCGGCGGCGACCGCGACGGCAACCCGAACGTGACCGCCGAAACGCTGGAGTACGCGCTGCGCCGGCAGAGCGAACTGGCGCTGCGCCATTACCTCACCGAAGTCCACTACCTGGGCGGCGAGCTGTCACTGTCGGCCACGCTGGTGGACGTGTCGGTCGAGATGCAGGCGCTGGCCGAGCGCTCGCCCGACAGGAACGAGCACCGGGTCGACGAGCCCTATCGCCGGGCCCTGGCCGGCATCTACTCGCGGCTGGCCGCCACCCTGCGCGAGTTGACCGGCGGCGAGGCCGCGCGCCATGCGGTGCCGCCGCAGAACCCGTATGCGACGGCCGAGGAATTCCTGGCCGACCTGCACACCATCGAGGAGTCGCTGGCCGACGAACACGGCACCGTGCTCGCCGCGCCGCGCCTGCATCCGCTGATCCGTGCCGTGGAAGTGTTCGGCTTCCACCTGGCGACCGTCGACCTGCGCCAGAGCTCCGACAAGCACGAGGCGGTGGTGGCCGAACTGCTGGCCACCGCGCGCATCGAGCCCGGCTACGCGGCGCTGGCGGAAGAGGACAAGCAGGCGCTGCTGCTGCGCCTGCTCGACGACGCCCGGCCCCTGCGCGTGCCCGACGCCGACTACTCGGCGCTCGCCCGCAGCGAGCTCGCGATCTTCGCGGCGGCACGCACCGCCCGCGCGCGCTTCGGCGCGGCTGCGATCCGCCACTACATCATCAGTCACACCGAAACCGTGAGCGACTTGCTCGAAGCGCTGCTGCTGCAGAAGGAAGTGGGACTGCTGCGAGGCACCTTGGCCGACAACGCGACCTGCGACCTGATCGTGGTGCCGCTGTTCGAGACCATCGAGGACTTGCGCAACGCGGCGCCGATCGTGCGCGCCTTCTATGCGCTGCCCGGCATCCATGCGCTGGTGCGGCGCTCGGGCGCCGAGCAGGACGTGATGCTGGGCTACAGCGACAGCAACAAGGACGGCGGCATCTTCACCAGCAACTGGGAGCTGTACCGCGCCGGGCTGGCGCTGGTGGCGCTGTTCGACGACCTCAACGCCGACGGCGGAGCGCCGATCCGGCTGCGCATGTTCCATGGCCGCGGCGGCACCGTGGGCCGCGGCGGCGGTCCGAGCTACCAGGCGATCCTGGCGCAGCCGCCGGGCACCGTGCGCGGCCAGATCCGCCTGACCGAGCAGGGCGAGGTGATCGGCTCCAAGTACGCCAACAGCGAGATCGGCCGGCGCAACCTCGAGACGCTGGTGGCCGCGACGCTCGAGGCCACGCTGCTGCCGCCCGCCAAGGCGGCACCCGCCACCTTCGTCGCCGCAGCGGCCGAGTTGTCCGAGGCCAGCATGGCGGCCTACCGCGCGCTGGTCTACGAGACGCCGGGCTTCGGCGACTACTTCTTCAGCGCCACGCCGATCCGGGAGATCGCCGAGCTCAACATCGGTTCGCGCCCGGCTTCGCGCAACCCGAGCCGCAGCATCGAGGACCTGCGCGCCGTGCCCTGGAGCTTCAGCTGGGGCCAGTGCCGCCTGACACTGCCCGGCTGGTACGGCTTCGGCTCGGCGATCGAGCGATTCCTCGCGCAAGCCGCCAACCCGGCCGCACGCAAGGAGCGCCAGGCGCTGCTGCAGCGCATGTACGCCCAGTGGCCGTTCTTTCGCACACTGCTGTCGAACATGGACATGGTGCTGGCCAAGAGCGACCTGGCGCTGGCCTCGCGCTACTCGGAGCTGGTGGCCGAGAAGAAGCTGCGGCAGAAGGTGTTCTCGATGATCGAGGCGGAATGGCACCGCACCTCCGAGGCGCTGACGCTAATCACCGGCGCGAAGCAGCGCCTGGAGGGCAACGCCGACATGCAGCGTTCGATCCGGCATCGCTTCCCCTACATCGACCCGCTGCACCACCTGCAGGTCGAACTGATGCGCCGCTACCGTGCGGGGCAGGTCGACGAGCGGCTGCAAAAGGGCATCCACATGTCGATCAACGGGGTGGCGGCGGGGTTGCGCAACACCGGCTAACGGCCCGATGGGGCCGCGGCGCGGGGGCCCATCGGATCAGTCCCCCAGCAGCTCCCCGATCGACTGCAGGTCTTCCACGTGGTCGCAGACCGCCTTCACGACCATCGTGATCGGAATGCCCAGCAGCAGGCCCCAGATTCCCCACAGCCAGCCCCAGAAGATCACGCCGACGAAGACCGCGACCGGATTCATGCGGCTGCTCTTGCTCGTGAGGACGGGCACCAGCAGACTGCCGACCAGGGTATGGATCAGCAGTGAAGTACCGCCCACCAGCAGGGCCATCTCGACGCCATTGAATTGCAGGAAAGCCACCAGCGCCGCGGCCGACATCACGATCAGCGAGCCGATGTACGGGATCAGGTTGGTCACCGCCGCCACGATGCCCCACACGGCCGCGTTCTCGAGCCCGATGCCCCAGAACGCGAGGCCGGTCGCGATGCCGACCAGCGCGCTGGTGAGGATCTGAACCAGCAGGTAGCGCTCGATATGCACCGTAATGTCGTCGAGCACATGCACCGTGATCTTCTTCTTCTGCAAGCTGGGCCCCGTGATCTTGACCAGCTTGCGGCGAAAGGTGTCGCCCGAGGCCAGCGCGAAGAAGGTCAGGAAGGCCACCAGCGTGAGCTGGCCGGCGGCGGCGATCAGCCCCACCGTGCCGCTCCACAGGTAGTCGCGGACGTTGAACGGGGGCCGCTCGATCATCACCCGCGCCACGCCCTTGCGCGCCGCCACCTTGGCCGAATTCTCCTCGGCCGCCTGCTCGAGCTGCGCCGCAGCCTTCTGCACCGTGTCGAGGGTGTTGGTGTCGGCGGTGCGGCTGCTGGTGCGCATCGCAAGGCGCAGCTTCTGCGCCGCCACCGGCAGCGAATCGACCAGCTCGGAGGCGCTGCCGGCGAGCGAATAGCCGGTCCAGCCGAAGGCACCGCCGATACCGAGCAGGATCACGGCCGCGCCGACCCAGCGCGAGATCTTCCAGCGTTCGAGACGATCGACCAGCGGCGCCAGCGCATAGGTCAGCATCAGGCTCACCATGAGCGGGATGAAGACCGCCGCCGCCCAGCGCAGCGCGAACACGCTGGCCAGCACCGCCAGCACCAGCAGCGACGCGCTGCGCACGTCGACCGGCATGTGCAGCAGCATGCGTTCGGGCTCCTGCGACGGCTCGACCGCGGCGTCTGCCCCCGGCTCGACCACATCGTTCACCGTGCGTCCTTGAGCGCTTCGCGCACGGTCGACAGCTGGCGGCGCGACACCACCACCGGTTCGGGGATGCCGTCGAGCCGCAGCGCCCAGCCTTCGGCGTCTTCGCCGTCGTCGTATTTCTCGAGGGCACGAATGGCCGAGCGCGCCACCAGCGCGTTGCGGTGCACCCGGACGAACTTCGCCGGATAGCGTTCCTCCAGCTCGGACAGGGAGCCGTCGAAGATGTGGCTGCGCGATGCGGTGCGCACCGTGAGGTACTTGAGCTCGGACTTCAGATAGAGGACCTCCGACAGCGGGACCCTCTCGGTGCGGCCGCGGTCCTGGATCAGCAGCGCGTCCTGCGGTTCCGGGACCGGCACGCGCCGCTCCTTCAGATAGCGCTCGGCCTTCTGCAGGGCCTGCTGAAGGCGTTCGGCCCGCACCGGCTTGGTCAGGTAGTCGACCGCCTCGAGTTCGAAGGCCGTGACCGCGTGGGCCGCATAGGCGGTGACGAACACCACGGCCGGCGCAGCCTCGTGATGGCGCAGCCTGCGGGCCAGTTCGAGGCCGTCGAGGCCGGGCATGTGGACGTCCAGCAGCACCAGGTCGTAGCGCGCGTTGGCGAGCTGCTTGAGGGCGCCCTCGCCGTGCGCCGCCTCGGCCACCACCTCCGCGGCCGGCGAACGGCAATCGGCCAGCAGGGCGCGCAGGCGCGAGCGCGCCAGCGCTTCATCGTCGACGATCAGGGTGCGAAGAGGATTCATGCTCATGACTCGGCAGGAATGGCGATGCGTACGCGGTAGCTCTTCTCGTCCATGCCGGCGCTGAACTGCGCCTGCATGTCGTGCAGCAGCCGCAGGCGGTCGCGCACATTCGCCAGCGCGATGCCATGGCCGCGGGGCAGCGGCGCATCGGCCCAGCGCAGCGGCGGCAGGCTGTTGACCACCTCGATCAACACCATGCCACCGCGACGCTCGGTTCGGATACGCAGGCGGGCGCCGTCCGGGCTCGGCTCGACGCCGTGCTTGACCGCATTCTCCACCAGCGGCTGCAGCAGGAGGGGCGGCAATCGGGCGTCGTCGGCGGCCGGATCGATGTCCCAGCGAATCCGCAGCCGGTCGCCGAAGCGCACCTGCTCGATCGCCAGATAGCGCTCGGCCAGCGCGATCTCGTCCGCCAACGTGACCGATTCGCCCGGATCGGCCAGCGCCTGGCGGAACAGCTCGCTCAGGTCTTCCAGCATGGCCTCGGCCTTGGCCGGCTCCTGGCGCACCAGGGCGATCGCGCTGTTGAGGGTGTTGAACAGGAAGTGCGGCCGGATGCGCGACTGCAGTTCCTCGAGCCGCGCCGTGGTGGCCGCCGGGGTCTGGCCGCGCGCCCGCAGCACCAGCGCCGCCATCATCAGCCCCGAAAACAGGACGCCGGCCAGGGCGCTGGCCAGCCAGGGCGCCGCGCCGACCACGGCGGTCAGCCGCAGCAGGCCGCAGCCATAGAGGGCCGACAGCGCACCGAGCAGGGCCCCCGTTGCGTACTGCGCCGGGGCCGGCAGCCGTGCCAGCAGCCGCTTCAGCCCACAGGTGGCCAGCAGCCAGACCAGCGTGGCGGGCAAGGCCCCGCCGGTGACGGTTGCGGCCAGCAGCAGCCATTCGGACAGCGTCGGCGCCAGGAACATCGTGGCCACCGCGACCACCACTTCGACGAACAGCACGGCGCGCAGCACGACACCGATCTGGCAGGCGTCGAACAGCGGCCTGCCGGGACGCGCCGACACCCGCCCCCTGCGCTGCAAGGGCGAAGTTGAAGGCGTCGCCGGCGACGCCGAAAGGGGGGCCGATAAAATCGACAGGTTGCGCATCGCAGAAACAATGGGTGTCAAACCCATTATTGCCTCCCCTGATCGGTTCCCATGACCCAAAACCAACTCGACAAGAAATCCGAAGCCTGGTCCGCCCTGTTCTCCGAACCGATGAGCGACCTCGTGAAACGCTACACGGCCAGCGTGTTCTTCGACAAGCGGCTGTGGCAGGCGGACATCGAAGGTTCGCTGGCGCATGCCGGGATGCTCGCAGCCCAGGGGATCATCGGCGCGCAGGACCACGCCGCCATCCAGGGTGGGATGAAGCAGATTCGCGAGGAAATCGAATCGGGCGCATTCGACTGGAAGCTCGACCTCGAGGACGTGCACCTGAACATCGAGGCCCGGCTCACGCAGCTGGTGGGCGATGCCGGCAAGCGGCTGCACACCGGCCGCAGCCGCAACGACCAGGTGGCCACCGACGTGCGCCTGTGGCTGCGCGGCGAGATCGACCTGATCGGCGGCCTGCTGACCGACCTGCAGAAGTCGCTGCTGGCGCTGGCCGAGAAGAACGTCGAGGTGATCCTGCCGGGCTTCACCCACCTGCAGGTGGCCCAGCCGGTGAGCTTCGGCCATCACATGCTGGCTTACGTGGAGATGTTCGCGCGCGACGGCGAGCGCATGGCCGACGTGCGCCGCCGGGTGAACCGGCTGCCGCTGGGCGCCGCGGCGCTGGCCGGCACCAGCTACCCGCTGGACCGCGAGGCCGTCGCCCGCGCGCTGGGGATGGACGAGGTCTGCCAGAACAGCCTGGACGCAGTCAGCGACCGCGATTTCGCGATCGAATTCACGGCCGCCGCCTCGCTCGCCATGGTGCACATCAGCCGCCTGAGCGAGGAGCTGGTGCTGTGGATGAGCCAATCGTTCGGCTTCATCGACATCGCCGACCGCTTCTGCACGGGCAGCTCGATCATGCCGCAGAAGAAGAACCCGGATGTGCCCGAGCTCGCCCGCGGCAAGACCGGCCGCGTGGTCGGCCACCTGATGGCCCTGATCACGCTGATGAAGGGCCAGCCGCTGGCCTACAACAAGGACAACCAGGAAGACAAGGAGCCGCTGTTCGACACCGTCGACACGCTCAAGGACACGCTGCGGATCTTCGCCGAGATGGTCGGCGGCATCACGGTGAAGCCGGAGGCGATGGAGCGCGCCGCCCTGCGCGGCTATGCCACCGCGACCGACCTGGCCGACTACCTGGTCAAGAAGGGCCTGCCCTTCCGCGACGCGCACGAAACCGTGGCCCACGCGGTCAAGGCGGCGATCTCGCACCAGGTCGACCTGTCGGAGCTGCCGCTGGCCGTGCTGCAGACCTTCAACCCGAAGATCGAGAAGGACGTCTATGGCGTGCTGAGCCTGCGCGGCTCGCTGAACGCCCGCGACATCCTCGGCGGCACCGCGCCGGCGCAGGTGCGCCGGCAGATCGCCCGGCACCAGGCCAGGCTGGCCTGAGAGAGACGCACGGTGCGTGGTCGACTTCACGGCCGACAATGTGAAGTTCTGCGGCAATAGGCCCATGGACGAAAGGCATCGACCGTCCGTTGTGTTCCTAAATGTAAGAATGTAGTGCTAAAGTTTGGCATTCTTTGCGCTTACGGTTCAGGGTGAACCCTGAACCGAAGCTGTTACCGAGCGCCGAACTCCATGGAAAAACCCCGCTGCGTCGTCGTCATCCTGACCTTCAATTCCGCTTCCATCATCCGGGAAACCGTGTCCGAGGCGAAGAAAGTCAGCCCGCACGTCTTCGCGGTCGACTCCCATTCGTCGGACGGCACGCCCGCGATCCTCGCGGAACTGGGCTGCACCGTGGTTCAGCGCCCGTTTACCAACTACAGCGACCAGCGCAACTGGGCGATCGCGCAGGTCGAGCAGGCCTATGAATGGCAACTGCACCTCGATGCCGACGAGGTGCTCGACGCCCGCGCGGTGGCCGACATCAATGCGCTGCTGTCCGGCACGCCCGGGTCGGACGCCTACCTGATCCGCCGCCGCGACTATTTCATGGGCAAGATGCTGCGCTTCAGCGGCCTCAATCCCTGGCACCTGCGCCTGTTCCGTTCGGGCCAGGGACGCTGCGAATCGCGGCTCTACGACCAGCACTTCATCAGCCCCGCGACGCCCGGGCGCCTCGGCGGCTTCATGCACGACAAGAACTCGGCCCGGCTCAGCGACTGGATCGCCAGCCACAACCGCTGGAGCGACGCCGAGGCGAAGGAGAAGCTCGGCCCGCGCGGCGCCGCCGACGACGTGCTGAAACCCCGCCTCATGGGCGATGCCCGGGAGCGCACCCGCTTCATCAAGGAGCTCTACTACAAGCTCCCGATCGGCATCCGCTCGCTCGGCTATTTCGTCTATCGCTATGTCTTTCGCCTCGGTTTCCTGGACGGCAGGACCGGTTTCTATTTCGCGTTTTTCCAGGCGCTCTGGTTCCGCATGCTGGTCGATGCGAAGATGTACGAGCAACGCAACCAGCAGCCATCGAACTGACATTACGGAGTGATCACGCGCATGCGCAAATACAACGCTTCCAAGCGAATCCTGGTCACCGGCGGCGCCGGCTTCCTCGGCAGCCACCTGTGCGACCGCCTCATCGAGCAGGGCCACGACGTGCTGTGCGTCGACAACTTCTTCACCGGCAGCAAGCGCAATGTCGAGCATCTGCTCCACCACCCGCGCTTCGAGCTGATGCGGCACGACGTGACCTTTCCGCTCTACATCGAAGTGGACGAGATCTTCAACCTCGCCTGCCCGGCTTCGCCGATCCACTACCAGCACGACCCGGTCCAGACCACCAAGACCAGCGTGCACGGCGCCATCAACATGCTCGGCCTGGCCAAGCGCGTGCGCGCCAAGATCCTGCAAGCCTCCACCAGCGAGGTCTACGGCGACCCGGAGATCCACCCGCAGGTCGAGGCCTACTGGGGCCGCGTGAATCCGATCGGCCTCCGAAGCTGCTACGACGAGGGCAAGCGCTGCGCCGAAACGCTGTTCTTCGACTACCACCGTCAGCACCAGCTGCGCATCAAGGTGGTGCGCATCTTCAACACCTACGGGCCGCGCATGCACATGAACGACGGCCGCGTGGTGTCGAACTTCATCGTCCAGGCGCTCCGGGGCGGGGACATCACGATCTACGGCGATGGCCAGCAGACCCGCAGCTTCTGCTACGTGGACGACCTGGTGGAGGCGATGCTGCGCATGATGGCCACCGGCGACGAAGTACCGGGTCCGATCAACATCGGCAACCCCGGCGAGTTCTCGATGCTCGAGCTGGCCAACAGGGTGATCGAGCTCACCGGCTCGAAGAGCAAGCTGATCAAGCAGCCGCTGCCCGCCGACGATCCCAAGCAGCGCCGGCCCGACATCTCGCTGGCGCAGAAGGAACTCGACGGCTGGACGCCGCGCACCCAGCTCGACGAAGGCCTGAAGAAGACCATCGCCTATTTCGACCAGGTTCTTTCGGAACCCAACGCGGCCTGATCTCATGAACATCACGATCATCGGCACCGGCTACGTCGGACTGGTCACGGGCGCCTGCCTGGCGGACATCGGCAACAACGTCTTCTGCCTCGACGTCGACGCCAGCAAGATCGCCACCCTCAACGCCGGCGGCATCCCAATCTATGAGCCCGGCCTGGACGCCGTCGTGGAATCGAACGTGGCGGCCCAGCGGCTGTCCTTCTCGACCGACATCGAGGCCTCGGTGGCCTTCGGCGACGTCCAGTTCATCGGCGTGGGCACACCGCCCGAAGAGGACGGCAGCGCCGACCTCCAGTACGTGCTGGCCGCGGCGCGCAACATCGGCCGCTACATGAACGGCTTCAAGGTCGTGGTCGACAAGTCGACGGTGCCCGTGGGCACGGCCGACAAGGTCACGGCCGTGATCCAGGAGGAGCTCGACCGGCGCGGCCGCTCCGACCTCCAGTTCTCGGTCGTCAGCAACCCCGAGTTCCTCAAGGAAGGCGCGGCGGTCGAGGACTTCATGCGGCCCGACCGCATCGTGATCGGCTACAGCGACGACGACAACGGCCGCGAGGCGCTGGCCTGGATGCGCCGGCTGTACGCGCCCTTCAACCGCAACCACGAGCGCACCCGCGTGATGGACGTGCGCTCGGCCGAGTTCACCAAGTACGCGGCCAACGCGATGCTGGCGACCCGCATCAGCTTCATGAACGAACTGGCCAACCTGGCCGACCGCGTCGGCGCCGACATCGAGTCGGTGCGCCAGGGCATCGGATCCGATCCGCGCATCGGCTACAGCTTCCTGTATGCCGGCACCGGCTACGGCGGCAGCTGCTTCCCGAAGGACATCCAGGCGCTGACCCGCACCGCGCGCGACCACGGGCAGGCGCTGCGCGTGCTCGAATCGGTCGAGGCAGTCAATGACGAGCAGAAGCGTGTGCTGACCAACAAGGTGCTGGCCCGCTTCGGCCCGGACCTGAGCGACCGCACTTTCGCACTGTGGGGACTGGCCTTCAAGCCCAACACGGACGACATGCGGGAAGCGCCGAGCCGGGTCGTGCTCGACGTGCTGTTGCGCGCCGGCGCCCGCGTGGTGGCGCACGACCCGATCGCGGTCGACGAGACGCGGCGGGCACTGAAGCTGGACTTCGCGGACGCGCCGGCGCTGCTCGAACGCATCACGTTCAGCGCCAAGGACCCCATGGAGGCCCTGGCCGGCGCCGACGCGCTGATCATCGTGACCGAGTGGAAGGCCTACCGCAGCCCGAACCTCGAACGGCTCAAGGCGCTGATGAAGACGCCGGTGATCTTCGATGGCCGCAATCTCTATGAACCAGGCACCATGAAGGATGCCGGCGTCATCTACCAGGGCATCGGGCGAAATAGTTTCTAGCTCGCCCCCAGGTCGGGCTCACTGCGTGTAGCCCTCCCACCCCCTGCCGGGGGCAACACCAGCGGCCCGGCAAAGCCGGTTCCGCGGTGTTTCACCGACGGGCCAGGCTGCGCCGGCCGCGCCCCTGTTTGGTTAACATTGATTCGATGAAAGCTGCTGTCCGCGTCGCCCTGGTTTGGCTCGCATGTCTGAGCCCGCTGGCCTCGCAGGCCGAGCCGGATTCGAAGGCGGCCGAGTCGGCCGCCTACGCTGCGGCCCACGCACGCTGGCAACGCGAACTGAACGCCTTCGACGCCGCCGACGCCGAGCGCCTTCCCGCCCCCGGCGGCGTGCTCTTCGTCGGCAGTTCCACGATCCGCATGTGGCCCCGGCTGGCACAGGACTTCCGGCAGCAGCCGGTGGTCATCAACCGCGGCTTCGGTGGCTCGACCATGGCCGACTGCGGCCTGTTCGCGCGCGAGCTCGTGGTGCGCTACAAGCCGCGCATGGTGCTCGTGTACGCCGGCGACAACGACCTGGCCGAGGGACGGACGCCTCTGCAGGTGCTGGAGAGCTTCGCCCAATTCGCCAACACGGTGCGCACCGAGCTGCCAGGCACCCGCATCGCCTACATCTCGGTCAAGCCCAGCCCTTCGCGCGAGAAGCTGCTGCCGGGCATCCGCGAAACCAACAACGTGATCGGCGCCTACCTCCAGCGGCTGCCCAACAGCGCCTACATCGACATCTTCACGCCGATGCTGGGCGCCGATGGCCGACCCCGGCCGGAGCTCTTCCGGGGCGACCAGCTGCACCTCAACGACGAGGGCTACCGGCTGTGGCAGTCGGCCATCGCCCCGCACCTGCAGGAGCAAGCGGCACAGGGCGAGGGAGCCCGAGGGCCGTCAGTCACCCAGGGCACGCGATAGCTGCCTGGGCTGCGGCGGCCTGGGCCGGTCGTCCCACCACAGCGTGAGGCGGGCGACACCGTAGAGCCAGCCGAACACGACGCCCAGCAACAGCCCGTCGCCCCACCAGGGGCGGACCGTCTGGCTGTCGCCGTAGATCGCGAGCACCGACAGCACAGCCACCAGGTGGGCGCAAAAGACAGGCAGCGAGGCGCGGCCCAGATCCTCCAGCCCGTGCAGGCGCGGGATGCGCCGCATGACGGCCGGCCCGAAGCGCACCGCCACGATGCCGAGCACCGCCAGGTTGACCAGGCGCAGCGGCCCGAGCTGCCACTTGTCGAACAGCAGGTTGAGCTCGACGTCACCGCCGAAGGGCGCCTGGCCATGGATGCCGTGGTGCCGCCACCAGAAGCCGTAGAGCGCTGCCGCACCGGCGAGCACGACCAGCCAGGACGGGAAGCTCAAAAAAGGCCTGGCGTCGGGCGCGTTGCGACTGGCGCCCATCCACAGTCCCGCGAACCACAGGAACTGCCAGGCGAAGGCATTGAAAGCGCCCATCTCGTGGAAAGGCACCGCGAGGCCCAGGTAACGCACGGCCAGCGCGTAGAGCCATTCGCTGAGCCCGAACTGCGCCAGCGCCCACAGGCTTGCGCTGGCCACCATCACGCCGGTCCAGCCGTGGCGCAGCGCGAAGGCCAGCACCCAGGGGCTCAGGAGCATGAAGAAGATGTACATCGGCAGGATGTCGAGCAGCGCCGGCTCGTAGACCAGCAGCAGCGAATAGAGGAAGCCCTCGCGCGGATTGGCCAGGTAGAAGGACAGCAGGTTCTTCACCGCCGGCTGGTCGATGCGCAGGCCCACCGCCGAGATGATCGTGAACAGGAAGAGCAGCGTCGCCGCCTGGCTCAGGTAGACCTTGAGCGCCCGTCGCCAGAAGGCCCGGCGCATCGAGTCGACGCCCCGGGTGCGCGCGATGCGGCTGTAGACCAGCCCCGAGACAAAGGCCGACAGCAGCACGAAGCCCTCAGCCGCCGAGACGAAGCCGAACGGCTGTCCCAGCGGATCGGTCAACCGGGTCGGCAGGTGGGTGACGGTCATCAGCACGAGCATGAGCCCGCGCAATGCATCGATTTCCCAGTAGCGTTTCATCGGTCGGCGTGTTCTTTGAGCGGTCCGCGCGAGACACGCACGACGAGTGCGGAATTGTAAGGAGGGGGCCGACAACGGGCCGATCCGAGGGAGCAAATGGGCTACGCTCGACGCGCTAAGAAGAATCTGGATGGAGAACCCAAGCTTGAGCCGATCGATACCCGCCTTCCTGCTGGCCGCCAGCGCCTTGCTCGCCCCCGGCGCGGCCCAGGCACTGCAAATCACCAGCCTGACGCCCCAGGGCGAAGTCTCGCGCGTGCGCCAGGTGGTCGCCAAGTTCGACCAGCCCGCAGTCCGCTTCGGCGACCCCAAGGCCCCGGCGCCGCTCGCCGTCAGCTGCGCCGACGCCGAAGCCGGCAAGGGCACGGGCCGCTGGACCGGAGAGAAGCAATGGGTCTTCGACTTCGAGAACGACCTGCCGCCGGGCGTGCGCTGCAGCGTGACGCGCGTGGCCGGCTTCAAGTCCGCCGCGGGTTCGGAGCTGACCGGTCCGGAAAGCTACCGCTTCAACAGCGGCGGCCCGTTCGTGCGCAACTGGCAGCCCAGCTACGGCAAGATCGACGAGCAGCAGATCTTCATGCTCGAGCTCAACGGCCCGGCCACGCCCGAGAGCGTGCAGGAGAACGTCTGGTGCGCGGCCGCCGGCATCGGCGAGCGCATCCCGGTCAGGCTGATCGACGGCGAACAGCGCGCCGCGCTGCTGAAGGCGCTGGGGCGCGACAAGGAGGCCGAGAAGGCGCCGCTGCGCTTCCTCGCGCTGCAGTGCAATCGCACGCTGCCGCCGGCCAGCCGGGTGCAGCTGATCTATGGCAAGGGCGTGGCGACGCCCTCGGGCGTGGTCAACAACGTCGAGCGGCGGCTCAACTTCGAAGTGCGCGAACCCTTCGCGGTCTCGTTCAGCTGCGAGCGCGAGAACGCGCAATCGGGCTGCCTGCCGCTCAAGCCCATGGTGCTGCGGTTCAACGCACCGGTGGCGCGCAAGCTGGCCGCCGCCATCACGCTCAAGGGCGCGGGCAAGACCTTCAACCCTGTGTTCGACGACAACGCCGCCAGGGACGACGATGGCGTGGTCGAGTCGCTGAACTTCCCGGCCCCGTTCGCAGAGCAGACCCCGTTCACGATCGCGCTGCCGCCGAAGTTCGAGGATGCCTCGGGCCGCGCGCTGGCATCGCCCGACAGCTTTCCGCTCAAGGTCGCGACCGGCGCGATGCCGCCGCTGGCCAAGTTCGCCGCCTCGCCTTTCGGCGTGGTCGAGCGCCTGGCCGAGCCCGGCGGGGTGGCGCTGATGCCGGTCACGGTGCGCCGCGTCGAGCCGGCCCTCCAGGTGCAGGCGCTGACCCTGGGATCGACGCCCGGCCAGGTCAGCGACCTGAATCCGAAAAGCGACGCCGAGATCATCGCCTGGTTCCGCAAGGTGCGCCGCTACGACGGCAACGACACGATGTCGCGCAAACGCGCGGCGCGCGACGTCAAGGGCGCGCTGCCGAAGGTGATCGACAAGGACGACCGCGACAGCATCCAGACCCGCATGGTGTCGCTGCTCGGCGGCCAGGCCGGCGTGCGCACACTGGACATGCCCAAGGCCGAGAACGGCGACCCGCGGCCTTTCGAGGTCGTCGGCATTCCGTTGACACCCGGCTTCCACGTGCTGGAGATCGCGTCGCAGAAGCTCGGCGACGCATTGCTCGACGAGCGCTACGGCAGCGGCCGCACGATGTACGTGCGCACTACCGCGCTCGCCACCAACCTCGCGGTGCATTTCAAGCTGGGCCGCGAGAACGCGGTGGCCTGGGTCACGACGCTGGACAAGGGCCGCGTGGTCGCCAACGCCGCGGTGCGCGTGTCCCGCTGCGACGGCCGTGAAGTGGCGACGGGCACCACCGACGCGAACGGGCTGGTCAGGCTGTCCGGCATTTCCCCGGACGCGCCGTCCTGCGCCACCGAGGACGACTACAGCACGGGGGCCTACTTCGTCAGCGCCCGCGCGAAGGACACGCAGGGCGTCGAGGATCTCGCCTTCACCTGGAGCGACTGGCAGCGCGGCATCGAGCCCTGGCGCTTCAACGTGCCCACCAGCCTCGAAGCCCAGCCCGACCGCATCGCCCACACCGTGTTCGATCGCACGCTGCTGCGCGCCGGAGAGACCGTGTCGATGAAGCACCTGCTGCGCACGCAGACGCAGAAGGGCTTCGGCCTGCCCGAGGTGCGGCCCGACACGCTGGTCGTCACCCATGTGGGCAGCGGCCAGCAGTTCGAGCAGCCGCTGAAATGGCGCAAGACCGCCACCGGCGGGCTCAGCGGCGAGAGCAGTTTCGCGATCCCGCCCGCGGCCAAGCTCGGCGTCTACCAGGTCGAGCTGAGAAGCGGCAAGGAGGGCAGCGCGAGCGCCGGGGAAGGCGGCCCGGGCAGCTACGCCACCGGGCAGTTCCGCGTCGAAGAGTTCCGCCTGCCGGTGCTCGCGGGCCGGATCGCGCCGGCCGACGGCAAGCCGCTGGTCGCGGTCGGCTCGCTGCCGGTCGAGGTCCAGATCAACTACGTCGCCGGCGGCGGCGCCGCGGCGCTGCCGGTGCGCGTGTCGGCGCTGGTGCGCGGCAAGCAGCCCTCCTTCGCCGACTTCGATGCCTTCAGCTTTGCCGCCCCCAGCAAGGACGGCGACAGCGACTCGGCGAACGAGGAAGACGCGCGCGTGATCGCCGACAAGCTCCCGCTCACGCTCAACCGGGAAGGCACCGGCAAGCTCACGATCGACAAGATCCCGGTCGCCAGGGCGACGCCGCGCGAGCTGCTGCTCGAAGCCAGCTACGCCGACCCCAACGGTGAAGTCCAGACCTTGCGCAGCACCCACACGCTGTGGCCGGCCGCGGTGGTCGCCGGCATCAAGACCGAGGGCTGGGTGTCGGCCAGCCAGAAGCTCAGGTTCCAGGCGCTGGCGCTCGACCTCGCGGGCAAGCCGCAGGAAGGCGTGACGCTCAACGTGCGCGCCGTCGCCCGCATCACCACCACCAGCCGCAAGCGCATGGTGGGCGGCTTCTACACCTACGACAACAAGACCGAGGTGAAGGAGATCGGGACCGTCTGCAGCGGCAAGAGCGACAACCGCGGCCTGCTGCTGTGCGAGATCGAACTCAAGGAGCCGGGCCAGGTCGAGCTGATCGCCAGCGCCACCGACAAGGACGGTCGCGACAGCCGCGCGGCGAGTTCGGTCTACGTGACGCGGCAGGGCGAGCTCTGGTTCGGCGGCGAGGACCACGACCGCATCGACGTGCTGCCCGAGAAGAAGAGCTACCAGCCCGGCGAGGTCGCCAGGTTCCAGGTCCGCAGTCCGTTCCGCTTCGCCACCGCCCTGGTGTCGGTAGAACGCGAGGGCGTGATCGAGACCCACGTGGTGCAGCTCAACGGGCAGGACCCGACCGTGAGCCTTCAGGTCAAGCCCGAGTGGGGGCCGAACGCCTACGTGAGCGTGCTGGCCCTGCGCGGCCGGCTGCGCGAGGTGCCGTGGTACAGCTTCTTCACCTGGGGCTTCAAGGCGCCGCGCGAATGGTGGACCGCCTTCTGGTACGAGGGCAAGGAGTACGTGGCGCCGACCGCGCTGGTCGACCTCAGCAAGCCGGCCTACCGGCTCGGCCTGGCCGAGATCCGGGTCGGCACGCAGTCCCATCGCATCGAGGTCAAGGTCGCGAGCGACAAGCCCGCCTACCCCGTGCGCAGCCAGGCGCAGGTCACCATCACCGGCCGGCTGCCCGACGGCAAACCCGCGGCCGGGGCCGAGGTCGCCGTCGCCGCGGTCGACGAAGCGCTGCTCGAGCTGCTGCCCAACGACAGCTGGAACCTGCTCGAAGCCATGCTGCAGCGGCGCAGCTGGGGCGTCGCCACCTCGACCGCGCAGATGGAGATCGTCGGCCGCCGGCACTACGGCCGCAAGGCAGTGCCCGCGGGCGGCGGCGGCGGCAAGAGCCCCACGCGCGAGCTGCTCGACACCCTGCTGCTGTGGAAGCCCGCAGTGGTGCTCGACGCCAACGGCCAGGCCACGCTGAGCGTGCCGCTCAACGACGCGCTGACCACCTTCCGGATCGTCGCGGTGGCCGATGCCGGCACCGGCCTGTTCGGCACCGGCCAGGCCTCGATCCGGGCGACGCAGGACCTGCAGATCATCAGCGGCCTGCCGCCGCTGGTGCGCGAGGACGACCAGTTCCGGGCCCAGATCACGCTGCGCAACACGACGCAGCAACCGATGAAGGTCGAGGCGACGCCGCGTGCCACGCTGCTCACGCTCGAGCCGCAGACGATCGATATTCCGCCCGGCGAAGCGCGTGAACTGGCCTGGCCCGTGACCGCACCCGCGCAACTCGCGCAGACCCGCGCCGAGGCGATCCTGTGGGAAATCGAGGCCCGCGACACGCTGGGCGGTGCGCGCGATGCGCTCAAGGTTCGCCAGCGCATCCTTCCCGCCGTGCCGCTGACCGTGCAGCAGGCGACGCTGGTGCAGCTCGATGGCCCCTTCACGCTCGACGTCGGCCCGCCGGCCGACGCCCTGCCCGGCCGCGGCGGCCTGCGGATGTCGCTGCAGCCACGACTGGCCGAAGGCCTGGGTGGCGTGCGCGACTGGTTCGCGGCCTACCCCTATGCCTGCCTGGAGCAGAAGGCCAGCAAGTCGATCGGCCTGCGCGACGGCAAGGGCTGGCAGGCGCTGGTGGCGCAGCTGCCGAGCTACCTCGATGGCGACGGCCTCGCCAACTACTTCCCGCCGCGCGATGGCGAGGCCAACCGCGGCAGCGACATCCTGACCGCCTACCTGCTCGCATCGACGCACGAGGCGGCTTCGCTCGACCCCGTCTTCGCGCTGCCCGAAGCGGCCAGCGCGCCGATGCTGCAGGGCCTCGTCGCCTTCGTCGAAGGCCGCATCCAGCGCGACTTCTGGAGCCCGCGCAAGGATCTCGACGTCCGCAAGCTGGCGGCGCTCGAAGCGCTGTCGCGCTATGGCAAGGCCCAGGGCCGCATGATCGGCAGCATCACGATCGCGCCCAACCAATGGCCGACCAGCGCGGTGATCGACTGGCTCCAGATCCTGCGACGGGTGCAGGACGTGCCGCAGCGCCAGCAGCGCCTGGACGAAGCCGACAACGTGCTCAAGGCGCGCCTGAGCTACCAGGGCACACGGCTGGTGTTCAGCACCGAACAGGACGACAACTGGTGGTGGCTGATGGCCAACGGCGACGTCAACACCGCCCGGCTGCTGCTCGCGGTGATGGACGATCCGGCATGGAAGGACGACATCGGCCGCCTCGCCAGCGGCTTCATCGGCCGCCAGCAGAACGGCGCCTGGCGCACCACCACGGCCAACCTGTGGGGCGGCCTGGCGCTCGAGAGCTTCTCCAGGCGCTTCGAACACGCGCCGGTCAGCGGCGTCACCGCGGCCAGCCTGGGCACGGCCAAGGCGCAGGTGGACTGGAGCAAGGTCGAGCGGGTCAAGGCGAGCGACACGGGCGGCGCTCCGAACCAGGCCAGCGCCTTCGGTGCGCCGGCGTCGCCGGGCATGTTGCGCAACAACACCCTGTTCGTCCCCTGGCCGGCTGCCACGGGCCGCGACACGCTGCTGGTCACGCAAAGCGGCAGCGGCAAGCCCTGGCTCACGCTGCAATCGCTCGCTGCGGTGCAGCTCAAGGCGCCATTCGCCGCCGGCTATGCGATCAAGAAGACCGTCACCCCGGTCGAGCAGGCGGTGAGCGGCGTCTACTCGCGCGGCGACGTGCTGCGCGTGAGCCTGGAAGTCAACGCCAGCGCCGACATGACCTGGGTCGCGATCACCGATCCGATCCCCGGCGGCGCGACCATCCTGGGCGGCGGCCTGGGCCGCGACTCGCAGATCGCGACCCAGGGCGAGAAGCGCTCGGGCGGCGGCTGGCCGGCCTTCGAGGAACGCAGCTTCGAGGCCTTCCGCAGCTACTACGAGTACCTGCCCAAGGGCGTCGTCAAGATGGAATACACGCTGCGCCTCAACAACGTCGGCGACTTCGCGCTGCCGCCGAGCCGCGTCGAGGCGCTGTATGCACCCGAGATGTTCGGCGAGATGCCGAATGCCAGGGTGAAGGTGGAGGCGGCGAAGTAGCGCGGCGGCAGGCTTGAGATCGCGCTCGATCTTGCGCACACTGCGGCCTCGCCCCTCACATGGAGTCATGATGTGTAGAAGTATCAAGACCTTGTTCAATTTCGACCCGCCGGCGACCGAAGAAGAGATGCGTGCCGCATCGCTGCAGTTCGTGCGCAAGCTCAGCGGCTTCCATCAACCTTCCAAGGCCAACGAGGCGGCCTTCGACCGGGCCGTGGAAGACGTCACGACCGCGGCCCGCGCGCTGATCGAATCGCTGGTCACCACCGCCGATCCGCGCGATCGCGAGATCGAGGCCGCGCGGGCCCGCGCGCGGTCGGCGGTTCGCTTCGGTGCACCGGGCTGACCGCGACAGGAAACACCGATGCCAACCATCGAACAGATCCAGCAGATCCTGGAACCGCTCTTTCCCGGCTTGATGGGCGTGCGCCTCGTCACGCTGGAGCCCGAGCGCGTCGTCGCCGAGCTCGAGGTGCGACCCGAGCTGTGCACCGCCGGCGGCATCCTGCACGGCGGCGCCTACATGGCTTTCGCCGACACGCTCGGCGCGGTAGGCACGATCATCAATCTCCCGCAAGGCAAGCGCACCACGACCACCGATTCCAGCACCAAGTTCATCGGTGGCGCGCGCAGGGACACCACGGTCGTCGGCGAATGCCTGGCGCTGCACCGCGGGCGGACCACGATGGTGTGGCAGACCACGATCAGGTCGGCGCAAGGCAAGCTGTGCGCAGTCGTCACGCAGACGCAACTGGTCATGGATGCGTAGTCCCCAAGGCACCGTGAAGAATTCGCAGGATTTCGTCGACTTCGTGAAGGATCAGCTGGACGCCTTTCGCGACCTGCGAGGCGCCCGCCTGTTCGGTGGCGTCGGGCTGTCGGCTCATGGCGTGCAGTTCGCGATGATCATCGGCAACGTGCTCTATTTCGTGGTCGACGACACGACGCGCCCGGCTTATGAAGCCATGGGCAGCCAGTGCTTCTCCTACGCCACGCGGGTGCGGCGCGTCGAGGTCCGGCGCTACTTCGCGCTGCCGGCCGAACTGCTCGAAGATCGCGAGCGGCTGATGGCCCTGGCGAGGGAATCGCTGAAGATTGCCGCCAGGCCGAGGAAGGCCAGGGCATGAGGCAGCCAGCCCCCTCGCCCACCGACCCCTGGCTCGAACGCTGGCTGCCCCTGGTGGCCGAGCGCGCCGGCGGCCAGCCGATCCTGGAGCTCGGCTGCGGCAGCGGGCGCGACACCGAAACGCTGGCCAGCGCCGGGCTGGCGGTGGTGGGCATCGAGCTCAGCGACGAAGCCATCGAAGCGGCCCGCGCCCGGGCGCCCTCCGCACAGTTCCATGGCCAGGACATCCGCGAGCCCTTTCCGCTGCCCGCCGGCACCTGTGGGGTCGTGCTCGCAAGCCTCTGCCTGCACTACTTCGACTGGCCCGAGACGGTCGAACTCGTCGAGCGCATCCGGAGGCAGTTGCGGCCCGGCGGCGTGCTGCTGTGCCGCCTCAATTCGACCCACGACTTCCAACATGGCGCCAGTCGCGATCCTGACCTCGCGGACAACTTCTATCTGGTGGACGGCGTGCCCAAGCGCTTCTTCGATCGCGCCGCGGTCGACCGCCTGTTCGCCACCGGCTGGCGGACGCTCGGCAGGGAGGAGCAGGTGGTCGAGCGCTATGCGCAATCCAAGGCACTCTGGGAGGTCGTTCTTGAGCGGCGGCACTGACGCGGCGATCGAGGTCGCCGGCTACGACACCGCCTGGCCCGCGCGCTTCGAAGCCGAGCGCCGATTGCTGCAGGCCTACTCGGAGGCCAATACCCCGTTCGTCCAGCGCGTGCTTGCAGGCCCGGGCAACTGAAGACACCATTCGAATCACGCTCGACCCCGTTCACACAAAGAACAACCGTCATGTCCATCCAGCTCTGGCTCGCCTTCGTCGCCGCATCGGCGGTGCTCCTGATCATCCCCGGGCCGACCATCCTCACGGTCATCAGCTACTCCGTGGCCCACGGCCGGCGTGCCAACGCGCCGCTGGTGGCCGCGGTCGCGCTCGGCGATTCGACGGCGCTGGTGGTGTCGCTGCTCGGCCTCGGCGCGCTGCTCGCGACCTCGGCCTTCTGGTTCACCGCGATCAAGTGGGCGGGCGGGCTGTACCTGCTCTATCTCGGCATCAAGCTGCTGCGCGCCGGCATCTCGCCCGCCGTTCTTGCCGCCCCCGCGGCCCCCGGCTCACGCTGGCGACTGTTCGCCAACACCTACCTGGTGACGGCGCTCAATCCCAAGGGCATCGTGTTCTTCGTCGCCTTCCTGCCCCAGTTCATCGATCCGCGCACCAGCGTGACGCCGCAGTTGTGGGTGCTGGCCCTGACCTTCGTGGCCATGGCCGCGCTCAACGCCACGCTCTATGCGGTGTTCGCGGGCTCGGCGCGCCGGCTGCTGGCGTCGCCGCGCGCGCAGCGGCGCTTCAACCTCACCGGCGGCTCGCTCCTGTCGGCCGCGGGAATCTGGGCATTGCTCGCCCGGCGGCCGGCTTGAAAATCTGCGGACCTGCGCGGCGCGGCGCTCGAGATGGCATGACCTCCCTTCGTTGTCCGTCGCTGGCGCTGGCGCTGGCCGCGGTGCTCGCGGCGCCGGCCTGGGCGCTTGCCAGCTTCGACGAGGTCCGGCGCGACTTCCATCCATCCGACACCGCGGTGCTGGACCGCGACGGCGCCCTGCTGCAGCGCGTGCGCACCGACGCCCGCGTGCGGCGCGGCGAATGGATCGCCCTCGCGGACATTTCGCCCGCCTTGCGCAGCGCCATGCTGCTGAGCGAGGACAAGCGCTTCTACGAACACAGCGGCGTCGACTGGCGCGCGGTGTCCGCCGCGGCCTGGGGCAATGTCTGGAACACCCGCACCCGCGGCGCCTCGACGATCACGATGCAGCTCGCCGGCCTGCTCGACGACGATCTGCGGCGCGCCGGCGGCGGCCGCAGCCTGACGCAGAAGCTCGGCCAGTCGGTGGCGGCCCAACAGCTGGAGCGCGGCTGGCGCAAGGACCAGATCCTCGAGGCCTACCTGAACACCGTGCCCTTCCGCGGCGAGATCGTCGGCATCGACGCCCTGTCGCGCACGCTGTTCGGCAAGGCGCCGCATGGGCTCGACGCGCGCGAGGCGGCGGTCGCCGCGGCACTGGTGCGGGCACCCAACGCCAAGCCCGCGCTGGTAGCGCAGCGGGCCTGCGAGTTGATGCGCGTGATGGAACCCACCGGCAAGCCGGACTGCGATGCGCTCGACATGTTCGCCAGTGCGGCGCTGCAGCGGCGCGCCTTCGATCCGAGCGAAGGGATCGCCCCGCACCTGGCGCGACGCGCCTTGAAGGACGCCGGCACGGCCCAGCCCGTTCGCACGACGCTGCGGGCTCCGCTGCAGCGCTTCGCGCTCGACGCGCTGCAGCGTCAGCTGCGCGAACTGCGCGGGCGCAACGTCGAGGACGGCGCGCTGGTGGTGCTCGACAACGCCAGCGGCGAGGTGCTGGCCTGGGTCGGCTCCTCGGGCGCGCTGAGCCGCGCGGCCGAGGTCGACGGCGTGCTCGCACAGCGACAGCCGGGCTCGACCCTCAAGCCCTTCCTGTACGCACAGGCGATCGCCGAGCGCCGGCTCACGGCGGCCTCGCTGCTGGACGACTCGTCGGCGCAGATCAACACCGCCGGCGGGCTCTACATCCCGCAGAACTACGACCGCCAGTTCAAGGGCTACGTCTCGGTACGCACCGCGCTGGCGGCCTCGCTCAACGTGCCGGCTGTGCGCACCCTGGTGATGGTGTCGCCCGAAGCCTTCGCGCGGCAGCTGCGCGCAGCCGGGCTGCCGCTGGCGCAGAACGGCGACTACTACGGCTACAGCCTGGCGCTGGGCAGCGCCGAGGTTTCGCTGCTGACACTCACCAACGCATACCGGACGCTGGCCAACGGCGGGCGCTTCGGCGACACGCGCTATCTGCCCAGCCCCTCGTCCGCAGCGGGAGCCAACCACAGCGCCATCGATGCGCGCGCAGCCTTCATCGTCGGCGACATCCTGGCCGACCCCAACGCCCGCGCCCGCACCTTCGGCCTCGACAGCGTGCTCGGCACCCGCTTCTGGAGCGCCGTGAAGACCGGCACCAGCAAGGACATGCGCGACAACTGGGCGATCGGCTGGTCCGGGCGCTACACCGTCGGCGTCTGGGTCGGCAACGCCAGCGGCGCGTCGATGTGGGAGGTCAGCGGCACCAGCGGCGCAGCGCCGGTCTGGGCCCAGCTCATGGGCTTCCTGCATCGCCAGGAGCCGAGCCGGGCGCCGGCGCCGCCGGCAGGCGTGGTGCAGGCCCGCGTGCGCTTCGGCGACGACCTCGAGGCGGCCCGCGGCGAATGGTTCATCGCCGGCACCGAGCAGCCGGTGTTCGCGATCGCGCCCGATGCATCGGCGGCCGAAGCGGCGCCGCGCATCAGGGCGCCGTCCGACGGCACCATCATCGCGCTCGACCCCGATATCCCGCCCAGCCGCCAGCGCGTGCGCTTCGAGGCCGAAGGCCGCGGCGTGCAATGGCGCATCGACGGCAGGCCCTTCGCGCGCGGCGCCAGCGCGCAATGGCTGCCGTGGCCGGGGCGGCACGTGGTGGAGCTGCTCGATGCGCGCGGCCAGGTGGCCGACCAGGTCAGGCTCGAGGTGCGCGGCGCCGGCGTGGTGGCGAGCGCGAAGCGCTGAGGCCGGCGCGAAGCGCCGCGCGACGTCGCCCGGAAGGCGTCCGACATCTGTCAGCCGGAACCGATGGCCGCTCATGGGCAAACGGCGTACAGGCATCCCGCGCCACGGCCCACGGCATCGCAGGGTACAGGCTGCTGTCCGGTCAAGCCCACCGGGTCTATACCTTCATGCATGGGAGTTCGCTCCACCACTTCCACGGAGGCCGTGATGCTGATCAAGATGACAACCGTGCCGCAGGGACAAGACCCCCATGTCGTGGTCGCCTGGATCCGTGCCTGCATCTGGGCCGGCGTCGAAGGCTGGCCGTTCTGCAGGCTGAAGTAGGAAGCTCGGGCGGTCCGACGATGGACGAGGGATTCTGAGCCGTGTTTCGCAACGCTGTCGGCGGGGCGTCCGGAAAGGGGCGCTCGAGCGCCGCAGATAATAGGCATTGCGCAGCCACAGAACCCAGGAGCCCTTTCCCGTGCCAGACCTGTCCAAGATCACGACCATCGAAGACCTGCGAGTCATCGCCAAAAGTCGCGTGCCACGCATGTTTTACGACTACGCCGATTCCGGCGCATGGACCGAAGGCACCTACCGCGCCAACGAAAGCGACTTCCAGAAGATCCTGCTGCGCCAGCGCGTCGCGGTCAACATGGAGGGCCGCTCGACCCGCACCACGATGATCGGCCAGGAGGTCACGATGCCCGTGGCGATCGCCCCGACCGGCCTGACCGGCATGCAGCATGCCGACGGCGAGATCCTCGGCGCGCTCGCGGCCAAGGCCTTCGGCATTCCGTTCACGCTCTCGACCATGAGCATCTGCTCGCTCGAGGACATCGCCGAGAAGACCGATCGCCATCCGTTCTGGTTCCAGCTCTACGTGATGCGCGACCGCGACTTCATCGAGCGCCTGATCGAACGCGCCCGCGCCGCCAATGTCTCGGCGCTGCAGCTCACGCTCGACCTGCAGATCCTCGGCCAGCGCCACAAGGACATCAAGAACGGCCTCACCGCGCCGCCCAAGCCCACGTTCAAGAACCTGATGAACCTCGCCACCAAGCCGCGCTGGTGCATGGGCATGCTGGGCACCAAGCGCCGCACTTTCGGCAACATCGCGGGCCACGCCAAGGGCGTGAAGGATCTCTCCTCGCTGTCCTCGTGGACCGCCGAGCAGTTCGACCCGACGCTGAGCTGGGCCGACGTCGAGTGGATCAAGAAGCTCTGGGGCGGCAAGCTGATCCTGAAGGGCATCATGGACGTGGAAGACGCGCGCCTCGCGGCGGCCAGCGGCGCCGATGCGCTGATCGTCTCGAACCACGGGGGCCGCCAGCTCGACGGTGCGCCTTCCTCGATCGCCGCGCTGCCGGCGATCGCCGAGGCGGTCGGCACCGAGATCGAGGTCTGGATGGACGGCGGCATTCGCAGCGGCCAGGACGTGCTCAAGGCGCGCGCACTGGGCGCCCACGGCACCCTGATCGGCCGCAGCTTCCTCTACGGCCTGGGCGCCTTCGGCCAGGCCGGCGTGACCCGCGCGCTGCAGATCATCCAGCGCGAACTCGATCTGACCATGGCCTTCTGCGGCCGGACGCAGATCGACGACGTCGACTCGAGCATCCTGCTGCCCGGCACCTTCTGAAGGTGCGCAAAGGCCGACGGCGGCGCGTCAGTCCTCGGCTTCCCAGATCGCCGGGTAGCGACGCACGAAGCCGTCCGGCGTGACTTCCAGCATCGCCTCGTAGTCGAAGCGCGGTGCGCTGTACCAGTAGTCGCGCTCGCTGCGCCGCTCGTAGCGCTGCTGCAGTTCGCTCAGGCCGCCGCCGTCCAGGTCCAGCCAGGCCACCGGGGCATCCGCAGCCTCGCCGGGCGCGAGATGCAGCCTTCGAAGCTGCAGCAGATTGGTCGCCGGCGTGAACCCCAGGTCCAGATCGACGCAATGGCCGAGTTCCATCGCCGGCGCATCGTTGAGCTTCCACCCGCCGTGCGCATCGCGCACGATCGACAGGTCGATCCCCTCGCCTCCGAGCCAGCCGCGCACCGTGCCCCACTGCGTGTGCCACGCGCGATCGCAGCGCACGCGATAGTGCAGCTGCGCGACCCTTCCGTCCTCATGGCGAAATGCCGCCCCGCCGTCGATCTGCCAGTTGTCGCCCTGGCGCTCGAGCCGGCAGACATCGTGCCCCGGCTGGCCGAGCCGGCGCCACAGGATCGAAGCGAGGGTCTGCATGAGCCGGATCATGGCACCGGCAGGCCGCGCAGCGCAAGCGTCGATCGGCACGCCGACACGCCCATCGGGCCGTCCAAGCAGTGCCAGTCGGGCGCAGCCGCAGCAGCGACAATTGCAGGCGTGACGACCGCACCGATCCGCCGCATCGCCCACCTCGACATGGACGCGTTCTACGCCTCGGTCGAACTGCTGCGCTACCCGCAGCTCAAGGGCCTGCCGATGGTGATCGGCGGCGGTCGCCGCAAGGTCGACGAGGCCCTGCGCGCGATGCCCGCAGGCGGCACGCTGGCCGACATCCCGGTGGCCGCCTTTCCGCTGCTCAAGGACTACGCGGGGCGCGGCGTGATCACCACCGCGACCTATGCGGCGCGGCAGTTCGGCATCGGCTCCGCGATGGGGCTCATGAAGGCTGCCAAGCTGTGTCCGCAGGCGCTGATCCTGCCGGTGGACTTCGACGAGTACCGCAAGTACTCGCGCCGCTTCAAGCAGGTCATCACCGAGATCGCGCCGGTCATGGAAGACCGCGGCGTCGACGAGGTCTACATCGATTTCACCGAGGTGCCGGGCGGCCAGCGCGAGGGCGGGCGGGTGCTGGCGCGGCTGATCCAGAAGTCGATCCTCGACGCCACCGGGCTGACCTGCTCGGTCGGCGTGGCGCCGAACAAGCTGCTCGCCAAGATGGCGAGTGAATTCGACAAACCCAATGGCATCTCGATCGTGTTCGAGAGCGACCTGCAGGCGCGCATCTGGCCGCTGCCCTGCCGCAAGGTCAACGGGATCGGCCCGAAGGCCGACGAGAAGCTGCAGCGGCACGGCATCCGCACCATCGGCGAACTGGCCTCGAAGGATCGCGACTGGCTGGTCGCGAACTTCGGGAAAGCCAGCGGCGCCTGGATGCATGAAGTCGCCTGGGGCCGCGACGACCGGCCCGTGGTCACCGAAAGCGAGCCGGTCTCGATGAGTCGCGAGACCACCTTCGACCGCGACCTGCACGCGGTGCGCGACCGCGCCGAACTCGGCGCCATCTTCACCCACTTGTGCGAGAAGCTGGCCGAGGACCTGCAGCGCAAGGGCTACGTCGGCAAGACCATCGGCATCAAGCTGCGCTACGGCGACTTCAAGATCGCGACCCGCGACCAGACCATCGAGGGCTTCACGGCCGATCCAAAGGCGATCCGCCGAATCGCGGGCCAGTGCCTCAAGCGGGTGCCGCTGGAACGCCCGCTGCGCCTGCTCGGGGTGCGCGTGGGCGCGCTCGCCAAAGCCGGTGAGGTTCAGGTGGAGGCGACCCCCCAAAGCGGCCCGGCAGGCCGCGGCAGATCATCGTCCGACGGTGCCGCAGCCCGGACCGCCTCGCTGTTCTAGCGCTGCGGGGCCAGCGCCGGCACGCCGGCCTGCCACTGCGGCCAGTTGACGACGATGTGATCGACCACGCGGCTGCCGACCAGCTCGATGTTCTCGACCGTTTCGGCAAAGCCGCCCGCGGTTTCGCCGGGCGCCGGGTCCAGATGCTGCAAGGTGGTCTCGCGGGGATTGCCCTGGTCGAAATTGACCGCGCCGCGCAGGCTCATCACGCGATCGGTGCCGTGCTGGCGCTTGATCACCAGCGTGATCGCGGCGGCTTCCATCTCGGTGATCACATAGTCGTCGGCGCCATACAGCTTCGCGATGTACTGCGCCTGGTTCGACATGCCCGGGCCGTGGAAGAAGGTGTCGCCGGTCATGTGGGTGCCGGTGCCGACGAAAGGCGCGCGCCGCGCAGCCGCCTGCGGATAGCGCAGGCGGTAGGCCTTGGCCGAATCGGAGTCCTTCAGCGGCGTGTCGGCCGAGAGCATCATCGCCCAGGCGACCAGTTCGGGATTGAGCTTGAAGCGGCGGTACTCCTCGTAGCCCTTGCGCGGCATGAAGGTCGGCTCGCCGGACTTGTTCTCCTCGGGTGCCCAGCGATGGCCGAGGTCGTAATCGACCAGCCAGGTGGCCCAGTTGACCTCACCGATGGTCCCGCGCGAAGGAGGCGTGCCGGCCACCCCCGAAATCACGTAGTAGGCTTTGGAAAAATCGAACTTCGGACTGGTCAGGATGGCCTGCATCGACGACGACGAATTGACCTTGCCCATGCCGAGCACCGAACCGCAGACGCCGTCGGCGTTGCAATACACCGGTTGCAGCGCACCGGGCACCGTGACCGGCGTCGCACTCTTCCAGTAGCGCTCGTACCAGTGCTGGAATTCACCGGCGCGGTCGCCGGTGTTCTTGCCGATCTCGAACATGGCGCCGACAAACACCTTGACCTTCACGGGCTCGGCCACGGGCGGCTGGGGCGTCGAAGCGCAACCCGCGGCGAATGCAACAACGGCAGACAGTGCCACCCAACGGGCACGGCGGGACCAGACAGGGGACATGGGAATACTCCGGTAGGAAATGGCGTGATTGTCGCAAAGCCCGTGCCCGCCGGTGCCGGGACGCCCACGCGTGTGGTGGCGCCAAAAACGCAAAAAGCCCAGCCTTTTGAGGGGCTGGGCTATTTGGGGCTGTAAGAGCCTGACGATGACCTACTTTCACACGGGAACCCGCACTATCATCGGCGCTGAGTCGTTTCACTGTCCTGTTCGGGATGGGAAGGAGTGGGACCAACTCGCTATGGTCATCAGGCATAAAGGGTTGTCATGCTGACTGGGTCAGCACAACGAATTCATAGAGTCTGGAATTAGCTTTTGGCTAGAATTATTTTGAATGCGTCAACTTGGCATAACAGCCTTGATCGTATAGATCAAAGTTATAGGGTCAAGCCGCACGAGCAATTAGTATCAGTTAGCTTAACGCATTACTGCGCTTCCACACCTGACCTATCAACGTCCTGGTCTTGAACGACTCTTTAGGGGGCTCAAGGCCCCGGCAGATCTCATCTTGAAACGAGTTTCCCGCTTAGATGCTTTCAGCGGTTATCTCTTCCACACTTAGCTACTCGGCAATGCCACTGGCGTGACAACCGATACACCAGAGGTGTGTCCACTCCGGTCCTCTCGTACTAGGAGCAGGCTTCCTCAAATCTGCAGCGCCCACGGAAGATAGGGACCAAACTGTCTCACGACGTTTTAAACCCAGCTCACGTACCTCTTTAAATGGCGAACAGCCATACCCTTGGGACCGGCTACAGCCCCAGGATGAGATGAGCCGACATCGAGGTGCCAAACACCGCCGTCGATATGAACTCTTGGGCGGTATCAGCCTGTTATCCCCAGAGTACCTTTTATCCGTTGAGCGATGGCCCTTCCATACAGAACCACCGGATCACTATGTCCTGCTTTCGCATCTGCTCGACTTGTCAGTCTCGCAGTTAAGCACGCTTATGCCATTGCACTATCGTCACGATGTCCGACCGTAACTAGCGTACCTTCGAACTCCTCCGTTACGCTTTGGGAGGAGACCGCCCCAGTCAAACTGCCTACCATGCACTGTCCCCGATCCAGATAATGGACCTAGGTTAGAACCTCAAACACACCAGGGTGGTATTTCAACGTTGGCTCCACAAGATCTAGCGACCCTGCTTCAAAGCCTCCCACCTATCCTACACAGATCTGTTCAAAGTCCAATACAAAGCTACAGTAAAGGTTCATGGGGTCTTTCCGTCTTTCCGCGGGGAGATTGCATCATCACAAACATTTCAACTTCGCTGAGTCTCAGGAGGAGACAGTGTGGCCATCGTTACGCCATTCGTGCAGGTCGGAACTTACCCGACAAGGAATTTCGCTACCTTAGGACCGTTATAGTTACGGCCGCCGTTTACTGGGACTTCAATCAAGAGCTTGCACCCCATCATTTAATCTTCCAGCACCGGGCAGGCGTCACACCCTATACGTCCACTTTCGTGTTTGCAGAGTGCTGTGTTTTTAATAAACAGTCGCAGCCACCGATTTTTTGCAACCCATTCATGCTCCGTTGTTCACTTCACACTAATAGGGCACACCTTCTTCCGAAGTTACGGTGTCAATTTGCCGAGTTCCTTCTCCTGAGTTCTCTCAAGCGCCTTAGAATACTCATCTCGCGCACCAGTGTCGGTTTGCGGTACGGTCGTGTGTAGCTGAAGCTTAGTGGCTTTTCCTGGAACCTCGWTCAGTCACTTCACCAGCAAGCTGGCTCGATCATGGGCCTCGGTATATGACGGGCGGATTTGCCTACCCATCGCCTACTTCCCACTAAACCGGGATATCCAACACCCGGATGACCTATTAAGATCCGTCCCCACATCGCACTACACATCGGTACAGGAATATTGACCTGTTTCCCATCAGCTACGCATCTCTGCCTCGCCTTAGGGGCCGACTCACTCTACGCCGATGAACGTTGCGTAGAAAACCTTGCGCTTACGGCGAGGGGGCTTTTCACCCCCTTTAACGCTACTCATGTCAGCATTCGCACTTCTGATACCTCCAGCACGCTTTACAACGCACCTTCACAGGCTTACAGAACGCTCTCCTACCACTTGCAATAAATTGCAAATCCGCAGCTTCGGTAACTGGCTTAGCCCCGTTACATCTTCCGCGCAGGACGACTCGATCAGTGAGCTATTACGCTTTCTTTAAATGATGGCTGCTTCTAAGCCAACATCCTGACTGTTTTAGCCTTCCCACTTCGTTTCCCACTTAGCCAATTTTAGGGACCTTAGCTGGCGGTCTGGGTTGTTTCCCTCTTGAGTCCGGACGTTAGCACCCGGTGCTCTGTCTCCCAAGCTGTACTCGTCGGTATTCGGAGTTTGCCTTGGTTTGGTAAGTCGCCATGACCCCCTAGCCAAAACAGTGCTCTACCCCCGACGGTAATACTTGAGGCACTACCTAAATAGTTTTCGGAGAGAACCAGCTATTTCCAAGTTTGTTTAGCCTTTCACCCCTATCCACAGCTCATCCGCTAGTTTTGCAACACTAGTCGGTTCGGACCTCCAGTACCTGTTACGGCACCTTCATCCTGGCCATGGATAGATCACTTGGTTTCGGGTCTACACCCAGCGACTGATCGCCCTATTCGGACTCGATTTCTCTACGGCTTCCCTATTCGGTTAACCTTGCCACTGAATGTAAGTCGCTGACCCATTATACAAAAGGTACGCAGTCACCCCTTACGAGGCTCCTACTTTTTGTAAGCACGCGGTTTCAGGATCTATTTCACTCCCCTCCCGGGGTTCTTTTCGCCTTTCCCTCACGGTACTAGTTCACTATCGGTCGATGATGAGTATTTAGCCTTGGAGGATGGTCCCCCCATATTCAGACAGGATTTCTCGTGTCCCGCCCTACTTTTCGTTAGCTCAGTACCACACAGGTCTTTTCACGTACGGGGCTATCACCCGCTATGGCCAGTCTTTCCAAACTGTTCCGTTAAGTCTTGTGCTATCACTAACAGGCTCTTCCGATTTCGCTCGCCACTACTTTCGGAATCTCGGTTGATGTCTTTTCCTCGAGCTACTGAGATGTTTCAGTTCACCCGGTTCGCCTCGCATGACTATGTATTCATCATGCGATACCCTTTCAGGTGGGTTTCCCCATTCGGAAATCTCCGGATCAAAGCTAATTTGCCAGCTCCCCGAAGCTTATCGCAGGCTATCACGTCCTTCGTCGCCTATCATCGCCAAGGCATCCACCACGTGCTCTTATTCACTTGACCCTATAACTTTGACGTTTCTTCACAGAAACCAAAATTAATCAAGGAATTGCCAGGTCTTTCACCTGGCGCGTTATGCCGTACTTCATACTTTCGATTTGATTCGAAATTGAAGTTCATAATTGACGCAATCAAAAATTCATGTCGCTGATGGCACGGTCTGCACTAAACCTTTACGAATGTGCAGTTTCCATCAGCGACGCTAATTCGACTCTATGAATTTTTAAAGAACAGCCGATTGATCAAGAGATCTTGATCAACAACAAAGATGCCTCTTGCGAAGCAGCTTTGGTGTTGAATGTTTTTCGTGTTGAAGTGGTGGAGGATGACGGGATCGAACCGACGACCCCCTGCTTGCAAAGCAGGTGCTCTCCCAGCTGAGCTAATCCCCCGGGTCCTCACGAGACTATCGGAAGATATGGTGGGTCTAGTTGGGCTCGAACCAACGACCCCCGCCTTATCAAGACGGTGCTCTAACCAGCTGAGCTACAGACCCATGTCGATGTTTCGACATCTTCCAACAACCGATAAGTGTGGGCGTTCAGCTTGAACAGCTTTATTTCCAGAAAGGAGGTGATCCAGCCGCACCTTCCGATACGGCTACCTTGTTACGACTTCACCCCAGTCACGAACCCTGCCGTGGTAATCGCCCTCCTTGCGGTTAGGCTAACTACTTCTGGCAGAACCCGCTCCCATGGTGTGACGGGCGGTGTGTACAAGACCCGGGAACGTATTCACCGTGACATTCTGATCCACGATTACTAGCGATTCCGACTTCACGCAGTCGAGTTGCAGACTGCGATCCGGACTACGACTGGTTTTATGGGATTAGCTCCCCCTCGCGGGTTGGCAACCCTTTGTACCAGCCATTGTATGACGTGTGTAGCCCCACCTATAAGGGCCATGAGGACTTGACGTCATCCCCACCTTCCTCCGGTTTGTCACCGGCAGTCTCACTAGAGTGCCCAACTAAATGTAGCAACTAATGACAAGGGTTGCGCTCGTTGCGGGACTTAACCCAACATCTCACGACACGAGCTGACGACAGCCATGCAGCACCTGTGTTACGGCTCTCTTTCGAGCACTAAGCCATCTCTGGCAAATTCCGTACATGTCAAAGGTGGGTAAGGTTTTTCGCGTTGCATCGAATTAAACCACATCATCCACCGCTTGTGCGGGTCCCCGTCAATTCCTTTGAGTTTCAACCTTGCGGCCGTACTCCCCAGGCGGTCAACTTCACGCGTTAGCTTCGTTACTGAGTCAGTGAAGACCCAACAACCAGTTGACATCGTTTAGGGCGTGGACTACCAGGGTATCTAATCCTGTTTGCTCCCCACGCTTTCGTGCATGAGCGTCAGTACAGGTCCAGGGGATTGCCTTCGCCATCGGTGTTCCTCCGCATATCTACGCATTTCACTGCTACACGCGGAATTCCATCCCCCTCTACCGTACTCTAGCTATGCAGTCACAGATGCAGTTCCCAGGTTGAGCCCGGGGATTTCACAACTGTCTTACATAACCGCCTGCGCACGCTTTACGCCCAGTAATTCCGATTAACGCTTGCACCCTACGTATTACCGCGGCTGCTGGCACGTAGTTAGCCGGTGCTTATTCTTACGGTACCGTCATGAGCTCTCTTTATTAGAAAGAACCTTTTCGTTCCGTACAAAAGCAGTTTACAACCCGAAGGCCTTCATCCTGCACGCGGCATGGCTGGATCAGGCTTGCGCCCATTGTCCAAAATTCCCCACTGCTGCCTCCCGTAGGAGTCTGGGCCGTGTCTCAGTCCCAGTGTGGCTGGTCGTCCTCTCAGACCAGCTACAGATCGAAGGCTTGGTGAGCCTTTACCTCACCAACTACCTAATCTGCCATCGGCCGCTCCATTCGCGCAAGGTCTTGCGATCCCCTGCTTTCATCCGTAGATCTTATGCGGTATTAGCACAGCTTTCGCTGCGTTATCCCCCACGATTGGGCACGTTCCGATGTATTACTCACCCGTTCGCCACTCGCCGCCAGGATTGCTCCCGCGCTGCCGTTCGACTTGCATGTGTAAGGCATGCCGCCAGCGTTCAATCTGAGCCAGGATCAAACTCTATAGTTCGATCTTGATTTTGCGCCCGACCTCGCGGTCAAGCAAAACTCATAAAAAAAGAAATTGAAGTGAACTTCACTTCTATTCTCATGAGCGTTTAAAGTCTTGAAGACTTTGTTCCGAAGAACTTAGCCATTCGCCTCAAACGCCCACGCTTATCGGCTGTATATTTTTAACGATCCGTCAAAACAATCTCTTGTTTTGCTTGCTTCGCTGCGATCAGCGGAGCCTTCGATTATGACACGGTTTTTTAAGAACCGGCAAACTTTTTTCGCTTTCTTTCGTTTTCTACAACCGCTTCACTTGGAAGCCGCTGCAGTCTGCGTTTTCTGCGGAGCCTTCGATTATGACACAGTTTTTTCAACTTCGTCAAACCCGGAGGTCTTTTTTCTTCCCGCTTCCCTTCGACTTCCGCAACACCCCTCGGGAGGAATGCCGCATCGCCTTCGTTCAGCGGAGCCTTCGATTATGACTCGTTTTTTCTAACTTCGTCAACCGTCTTCGGCTTTTTTTCGACTTGCCTGGCAGGTCCTTTCGGGCCGCCTGACAGAAGACGCTTTCGCGTTTTCAGCCGAGCCTGCGAGTATATGCCACTTTTAACGGCTCGCAGGCACTTCGCTCCGATAATTGGGTCCACATGGCACTCATCACACTCCTCGACGCGCAACTCGCGTTCGGTCACGTCCCGCTGCTCGACCATGCGGACTTCTCTCTCATCGAATCGGAGCGCATCGGGCTGATCGGACGCAACGGCGCGGGCAAGTCCTCGCTGCTCAAGATACTGGCCGGCCTCGAGAAGCCCGACGACGGGACGCTGCAGATCCAGCAAGGCGTGCGGGTGACGTATGTCGCGCAGGAGCCGATGCTCGATATGGAAGCCGACGTGTTCACTTCCGCGAGCGCGGGGCTCGCCGCGGTGATCGCGGTTCGCGACCAGTATCTGTCGGGCGCCCCAGGGCTGGACCTCGATGCGCTCCAGTCGCAGATAGAAGCCTTCGACGCCTGGAACTGGGAGCAGCGCGTCGAAGAAACGCTGCATCGCCTGCATCTGGACGGCAGCGCCATCGTCGGCTCGCTGTCGGGCGGCACGCGCAAGCGGGTCGCGCTGGCGCAGGCGCTGGTGGCTTCGCCCGATGTGCTGCTGCTCGACGAACCCACCAATCACCTCGACCTCGATTCGATCGAATGGCTCGAGCAGTTGCTGATCGATTTCAAGGGCAGTGTGGTGACGATCACCCATGACCGCAGCTTCCTGAACCGCGTAGCGACCCGCATCATCGAGCTGGACCGGGGCAAGCTCGGCTCCTACCCGGGCAACTTCGAGCAGTACCTCATACAGAAGGAGGAGCAGCTCGCCCAGGAGGCCGTGATCAATGCCAAGGCCGACAAGTTGCTGGCCCAGGAAGAGATCTGGATCCGCAAGGGCGTGGAGGCGCGCCGCACGCGCAGCCAGAGCCGCATCAGCCGGCTCCAGGAAATGCGCGCCAACCGCTCGGCGCGGCGCGAGGTCCAGGGCAGCGTGAACATGGATGTGGCCTCGGGCCAGGCCAGCGGCAAGATCGTCGCGGAGCTGACGGAGGCCTCCAAGTCCTTCGGAGACAAGGCGGTGATCCGCAACTTCACGGGGACGATCCTGCGCGGCGACAAGGTCGGCCTGATCGGTCCCAACGGCGCAGGCAAGACCACGCTGCTGAAACTGATCCTCGGAGAGCTCGAGCCCGATGGCGGCAAGATCCGCCGCGGCGCCAACCTGCAGGTGGCCTACTTCGACCAGATGCGCAACGCGCTGAACCTCGACGCCACGCTGGAGGACTTCATCAGCCCGGGCAGCGAATGGATCGAGATCGGCAGCCAGCGCAAGCACGTGAAGAGCTACCTGGCCGACTTCCTGTTCTCGCCGGCGCGCGCCCATTCACCGGTGCGCTCGCTCAGCGGCGGGGAGCGCAACCGGCTGCTGCTGGCGCGCCTGTTCGCACGACCGGCCAATGTGCTGGTGCTCGACGAGCCGACCAACGACCTCGACATCGACACGCTGGAGCTGCTCGAGGACCTGCTGCAGAACTACGACGGCACGGTGTTCCTGGTGAGCCATGACCGCACCTTCCTCGACAACGTGGTGACCAGCACGATCGCCTTCGAGGGCGACGGGCGCTGGCGCGAATACGAAGGCAGCGTGCAGGACTGGCTGACGCAGTCGAAGCGCGCACGCGAGATCGCGCAGCAGCGTGCGGCGGCCGCGCCGCCGGCGGCCGCACCGGCACCGGCACCGGCA